>JAIDLO010000060.1 GCA_029050995.1 Eubacterium sp.
GATATGTTTAATCCATCTTTTTTAAATAAAAACAGCAGTCTGTTAACACCTCTTCCTGCTGATGCAACAGTTACAATGGCATATATTCCATTTCAGCAGCAGCCTGTAACATACGAGAAAAAGAAGCAAGCTTTATTTGAGGGAACACTTTTCCCTGAGCTTAACAAGCCATTTTCAGGAAAGGGAACTATTTTATGAACAGAGAAAAATTGCTTTTAAGAGTATCTGCGGCTCAGTTTGCCATGTGGGAAATGAGAGTTTATATGGATACGCATACAGACAATGAGGAAGCAACAAAGCTTTATAAGAAATATCTTCGCCGTTACGAAGAGTTAAAGGCAGAGTTTGAAGCAAATTTCGGACCGTTAACACTTGGCGAAAACAACAGCGACGAATGGCTGAAAGACCCTTGGCCTTGGGATGTTGACTGCGATAATAAAGATTAAATAAAAGGAGAGGCTTGCCCTCTCCCATTTTTAATTACTTTCGTTTTTCTTCTTTGCAAAAATGATAAACTTGCTGAAAATATAATTCAGTATAACAACGATAACGGCAAGAAGGATTTTAGCAATCAGCTTGCCCGTAAACGCAAAGCCAAGCAAATCAAATGAAAGCTTATCAAATTCCATGATTTCAACAAAAAGCCAAAGCCCGCCCTCTTCAACGGCAAGGCTGAAAACTCTTGCAAGGAAGAATTCAGGGATTTCTTTTATAACAATTTTAAGTGCCCAGCTTTTGGATTCAAACACCCAAAGTTTATTTGTTATATACGCAAAAACAACGGCAGCAAACCACGCAATAATATTATTAATAAGATAAGCGTTTTCGCCGATTGCTTTATTCAACAGCCAGAATACAGCTAAATTCACAACAGTAGTAAATCCACCGAATAGTACATACAGAATTATTTCCTGATACTTTTTTAAAAGCGTGTTAATCTTCTTCATCAGCTTTACCCAAATGCTCTTTTAAAACATAAATCGGTCTGTTTTTAACCTGAACAAAGATTTTGGAAACATATTCGCCAAGGATGCCAAGGCTGAACAGCTGAAGTCCCCCAAGAAACAGGACAAGCACAACAATCGTTGCATAACCGGGAACATTAATGCCGAATGCCAGCTTTTGAATGACAACAACAATAAGATAAATCAGAGAAATAATTGCCGAAGCAAAGCCGACATAGGTGGACAGCTTTAACGGAAGCGTGGAAAACGAAACGATTCCGTCTACAGCATATTTAAAAAGCTTGCCTGCACTCCACTTTGATTTTCCGCTTTCCCGTTCTTCAACATTGTAAGGAATGTATTCTGTATTAAATCCAACCCAGCTGAATATACCCTTTGAAAAACGATGATATTCCGTCATTTCAAGAACCGCATCAACCATGTTTCTTTTCATTAATCTGAAATCGGATGCACCGTTTACGAAATTAACCTCTGTAATTTTATTGATAATTTTATAAAAAGCATTTTTAAGGGAGATCATCATTTTGCTTTCCTTGCGGTTTTCCTGATAAGCCGTTACACAATCCAGCTCTTCATTGCCGTTCATTGTATCAAGCATCTGAAGAACAACCTCAGGTCTTTGCTGCAAATCCGCATCAATCAGGCAAACCATATCGCCCTTTGCTGCTTTCAAACCTGCATAAATTGCGGCTTCCTTGCCGAAATTTCGGCTGAAAGAAAGCACTTGCATTTTATCCTTGTTTTCAGCATAAAGCTTTTTCAAACATCCTCCTGTTTGATCTCTGCTTCCGTCATTTACAAAAACAAATTCATATTCAAAATCCCTGCCGTTAAACGCTTTATTTGTTTCGGAAAAGAATTTTTCAACATTGCCCTCTTCATTATAGCAGGGCACAATAAGAGAAAGAAACATAAACAACCTCTGTCTTTTAAACTGCTGTAATTATTTACTAATATAGTTTACCATTTGAAATATAATAATTCAAGTTGATTGGTAAAATCTTGAAAAATAGTTTACTGTAATTTAAAATTATGATATCTTATATCTGAGATACTTAAATTGTAAATTATTTATGGAGAATTATATGGGCAGATTTTCACTGATTATTGCAGGCGTTTTATTATTTTTACTTTTTATACTTATCATTAATGCGATTAAACAATCCAAATATGAAAATGAGGAAGATACAAATTACTCTCCGCAAAATAATATACCTAAACAATATCATCCTGTTTATGATGTTGACAAACCGATATTGACTAACCATGCGAGAGAAAGAATGGTTGAAAGATTAAACATTAGCGGTAATAAGCAAGAAGAACTAATGCTCAATGCTTTTAAATACGGAAAAGATACCAATAGAACAAACGGTGATTTGAGAATTGAACTTGAAAAGGCTGAAAGAAAATATGATGAGGATAGTATTGCTAAATTCTATCAGGGATCAATTTTCATTTTTACAAAAGAAGAAAACATTTTAAAAACTGTTTATCGTTATGATCGAAACAAAAGCGATTATTATTGGCATTAATTGATATCTGTTGCATTTTAAATGTGTAAAGTAAAAAGCCTTTCCATTCGGAAAGGCTTTCTTTTTTCGTTTACCAGCTATGTATTCCTGTTATATGCAGACCAAAAGGCTCTGCAGAAGTGTAATCGCTGAGTGAAACCATATAGGCATCTCTTGTATGGGCGGCAATAAGCGGTTCGCCGTTTTCAAAGCCTGTTACAATCAGCGTATGATAAAATTCTTTACCGTTATAAAGCTGAATAAAATCGCCGATTTCAAGTCGGCTGATTTCTTCAATGACCGCAATAGGACCGACACCACGATTCGTTGTCATAAAATTATAAAAATACTGTGCACCGCTCCAAGCCGCCGCTCTGTCGTTCGGATTGATATAATACCAGCCTGTATCTTTCGTGTAATTCATAATATCACAGCCTGCAAAAAGACATTGGGAAGCAAAATTTGTGCAATCCCCACCGATTCCGTCAAAATCATAATAAGCAGGGTTCCTCTTCATAGCCCATTTCTCAGCATACCGAATAGCATAATCACGATTGTATTTAATAGTTTTCATATCATTTCCCTCTTTCTGCATTAATTATATGCATTCAGAAAGCATTGTATAGTAAAATTTGAAAAACATATAAACTTTGATATAATAGGAAATGTTTTTTGAAATCTCATATGATATTATTTAGTTAAACTTGCAAGTAATACAGAAAGGAGGAATACAATGGATAATCGCTGTAACATACAACAGGTAATTGATTATATTGAAAATAATCTGAAAGTCGAAATAAATATCAATGAGCTATGTGAAATAGCTGGATATTCATACACTCATTTTTGCAGATTGTTTTCACATTATACCGGCTTATCTCCACACGAATACATTACACGAAGAAAGCTTATTAATGCTGTTTATGATATGTCAAAAGGAATACAAAAAATTGATATTGCTTTAGCATATGGCTTTGAAACCTATGCAGGATTTTATAAAGCGTTCAGGCGTGAATTCAATTGTTCTCCTTCAAAATTCAAAAAACTTTACAAAGGCAATAAGCCATATAGAATTAATATTTTGCAGGAGGAACACATTATGATTTCAAAAACAAAAATACAAAACCTGCTTTCCGAATGGGGATTGCGTAATGAAACAGTAGCTAATATTTATAATATCAACACAGGCAGACAAAACGAAAATGCATACTATATCGGCAAAAACTATGTTATCAAGTTTTCTGCAAATCTCGGAAATATAAAGAACAATATTCTAATTACAAACAAGCTTTATAATGCAGGCTTACCTGTTGCTGAAATTGTTAAAACTACTGCTGGTTTCAATTATATACAAAGCGGCGAGGTATATTTTATGCTGACAAAACGCATTAGTGGCAATGCTTTATTATGCGAAGATATTTTTAATAATGAATGTATTGCTTTTACGATAGGTGAAAGCATTGCAAAACTGCATAATGCTCTAAAAACTATTGATACAAGCGGTTATAATGAAGCAAATATCTTAAATGATGTAAAAGCC
>JAIDLO010000061.1 GCA_029050995.1 Eubacterium sp.
GTTTTAAGGAGAAAAAATGGATACATATAATGATATTTTAAAAGCAGTTTTTGAATCCTGCAAGCCTAAAATTTCATCAACTGCATTTGATTGCTGGCTGAAGGATATTAAAATTACGGGCTTTGATAATAATACCTTTACCATTTATTTAATCAGCCCCGTAAAAAAGAAAATTGTTTCCGAAAAATACGATAATTTTCTTAAAAAAGCATTTGAAGAAGCAATCGGCTTTGATGTTGAATTAAAATATGAATGCCCGAATGAAGAATCTATTTTTAATCAATCCGATTTTGAAAAAGACAAGGAAAACGCAAAAAAGGTAAACGAAACAATTATCAATTCAGATAATTTATCTCCCGATCAGTTTACTTTTGATACCTTCATTGAAGGCCCTTCAAACAGATTTGCATACAGAGCGGCAATTGCCGTTGCCGATAATCCGGGCGGTTCTGTTAAATCGGAAAATACTTTCAGCAATTATAATCCGCTTTTTATTTACGGAAAATCAGGACTTGGAAAAACGCATCTTTTAAATGCAATCTGCTATGATATTCACAGCAAATATCCTGCATTAAAAATTCTTTCAACAAGATCGGAAGATTTTACGAATGAATTTATTGAAGCGCTTGGTAAAAAAAGAATTGATGAATTCAGAGATAAATTCAGAAATGTTGATGTTCTTTTAATCGATGATATTCAGTTTATCGGCGGTAAGGATCAAACAGAAGAGGAATTTTTCCATACTTTTAATGCCCTTATTGAAAATGGAAAACAAATTGTTTTAACCTCAGACAGACCTCCGAAAGAAATTAAGAGCTTAACGGAAAGGCTTTGCAGTCGTTTTGAAAACGGACTTCTTGCAGATGTTAAATCTCCCGAATATGAAACACGCTGTGCAATCATAAAAAGAAAAGCAGAGCTTTTGAATTTTGAAGTTCCCGATATGGTTGTTGAATATATTGCTGATAAAATCAAAACAAATATCAGACAGCTTGAGGGTGCAACAAAGAAGCTTTTTGCAATGAGCGATCTTTCCGGCACAACACCGTCTATGGCTCTTGCACAAAGAGTTATCAAGGATGTAACAACAGATACACAACCGCTTCCGATTACTGTTCAAAAAATCGTTGATGAAATTTCAAGATGTGAGGGCGTTTCATCCGAACAATTATACAGCAAAAGCAGAAAAGCCAATGTTGTTCACGCAAGGCGCATTGCTATTTTCATCATGAGAGAAATAACAAACAGTACATACGAAGTAATCGGCGAAACCTTCGGCTTTAATTATTCAACCGTTCTTTTCCATTACAACGAACTGATTAAAGAAATGGAAACGGATTCAAAGCTGAAACGCAGAGTTGAAGATATGATTGATAATATTAAGAGCGAAGAATATTAAAAAGTTTTCAACAAATTATTGCTTATTAACATCAAAGTTTTAAACATACGATGTTGAAAACAAAATTTATAAACATTTTCCAAAAATTTTAAACAAGCCATCATTCAAAATTTATATCTGATTTTTGGCTTAACAAAAAGAAATTTAATAGTTTTCAACATTTCAACATTCCTTATGATTACTATTAAAA
>JAIDLO010000062.1 GCA_029050995.1 Eubacterium sp.
ATAAACATATTATCAATATTTAACAAAAATTTGAATTGAAAATCGTGTAATTTAAACAATGCCGAAAAGAGAAAAAATGGGGCAGAAAACGCCCAAAACATAAAACGCACGGCACAGCATAACAAAAACTTTTGGAAAATTCAGAAAATAATTTAATATTTTTCTTGACATATTTCAAGTTAGATATTAATATAATAGCACGCTAAAATGGATAATTCTTGTTTATTGCGAATTTTCGCTGTTTTCAAGGCGCCGAATATGCGTGGATTTCCCGCTTGATTTCAGCGCAGAAATATTCATTTTTCAGTAAAACATAAAGAAACGGAGTGATTACCGGTATGGTAAATGTGAAGGATGTCCAGCTTGGTACAACCACACGAAAAAGTTTTGCAAAAATCAATGAGGTTATGCCTATGCCGAATCTTATTGAAGTGCAAAAGCAATCTTACCAATGGTTTCTTGATGAAGGTCTTGAAGAGGTTTTCCGTGATATCGGTTCAATAACTGATTACACAGGCAATCTTGTTCTTGATTTCATTGATTACACAATGGATGAAGATCCGAAATACACTATTGCACAGTGTAAAGCGCGTGATACTACTTATGCAAAGCCTTTAAAGGTCAGAGCTCGTCTTCAGAACAAGGAAACAGGCGAGGTTAAGGAAAATGTAATCTTTATGGGCGATTTCCCTTTGATGACAGATGCAGGTACATTTGTAATCAACGGTGCGGAAAGATGTATTGTATCTCAGCTTGTTCGTTCTCCGGGTGTTTATTACAATATGGAGCACGACAAAACAGGTAAGGAATTATTTACAAACACTGTTATTCCAAACCGCGGTGCTTGGCTTGAATATGAAACAGATGCAAATGATCTTTTCTATGTGAGAATTGATAAAAACCGTAAGATTTTTATTACAACATTTCTTCGTGCACTCGGCCTTGGAAGCGATGATGAAATTCGTGAATTCTTCGGCGATGATGAAAGAATTGAAGCAACAATTGATAAGGATGTAACAAAGAATCAGGAAGAAGCTCTTCTTGAGGTTTATAAAAAGCTTCGTCCGGGCGAGCCGCCAACACTTGAAACAGCACAGGCACATCTTGATGGTTTGTTCTTTGATGCACATCGTTATGATTTATCAAAGGTTGGCCGTTATAAGTACAATAAAAAGCTTGCTATAAGCGACAGACTTACCGGTCAGAAATTATCTCAGCCTGTTATCTCCCCACAGGGCGAATTCCTTGCAGATGCAGGCGAGGTTATCACAGAAAAAAAAGCACTTGAAATCGAAAATGCCGGTGTTATGGTTGCCTTCGTTGATGTAGACGGCAAAGAGGTTAAAATCGTATCAAACGGTATGGTTGATGTAACAAAGTATGTTGGCTTTGACTGCAAACCGCTTGGTATAACAGAAAAGGTTTCCTATCGTGTTCTTTCCGAAATTCTTGAAAGATGCGGCGATGATGAAGAAAAGCTCATTGAAGAGTTCAAAATTTATCAGGATGATCTTGTTCCGAAGCACATTACAACGGATGATATTTTTGCAACCGTTTCTTATCTTATAAACCTTGCAAACGGTGTTGGCGTAACAGATGATATCGACCACCTCGGCAACCGCCGTATCCGTGCAGTAGGCGAGCTTCTTCAGAATCAGTTCCGTATCGGCTTTACCCGTATGGAAAGAGTTATCCGTGAGCGTATGACACTTCAGGCTCAGGATGATGAAGAAGCGATTACACCGCAGGCATTGATTAATATCCGTCCTGTTGTTGCTGCAATCAGAGAGTTCTTTGGTTCCTCTCCGCTTTCTCAGTTTATGGACCAGAACAACCCGCTTGCTGAGCTTACACATAAAAGAAGACTCTCAGCTCTTGGTCCGGGCGGTCTTTCCCGTGACCGTGCAGGCTTTGAGGTTCGAGATGTTCACTATACACATTACGGAAGAATGTGTCCTATCGAAACACCTGAAGGTCCGAACATCGGTCTTATCTCTTATCTTGCTTGTTACAGCCGTTTGAATGAATATGGCTTTATTGAAGCGCCTTATCGTAAGGTTGATAAGGAAACAGGCGTTGTAACATCAGAGGTTGTTTATATGACAGCTGATGTTGAGGATAATTTCGTTGTAGCACAGGCAAATGAACCGCTTGATGAAAACGGCAGATTTGCAAATAAGCGTGTTACCTGCCGTTGCAGAGATGAGTTTATGACCTGTGAACCTGAAAAGGTTGATTATATGGATGTATCTCCTAAGATGGTAGTTTCCGTTGCTACAGCAATGATTCCATTCCTTGAAAATGATGACGCAAACCGTGCTCTTATGGGTGCAAACATGCAGCGTCAGGCAGTTCCTCTTCTTAAAACAGAGGCTCCTGTAGTTGGTACAGGTATGGAATATAAAGCAGCTTACGACTCAGGCGTTGTTGTTGCAGCAAAGCGCGGCGGTACAGTTACTGCTGTTGATGCAGATACGATTGAAATTAAAACAAAGAGCGGCGAAATTGATAAGTATGAGCTTGTTAAGTTCAGCGGTTCCAACCAGGGCACATGCATTAATCAGCGTCCAATCGTTTCTCTTCATCAGATGGTTGAAGACGGTCAGGTTATTGCTGACGGTCCTGCAACAAGCAACGGCGAAATTTCTCTTGGTAAAAATGCACTTATCGGCTTTATGACCTGGGAAGGTTATAACTACGAGGATGCTGTTCTTATCAACGAAAAAATGGTTCGTGATGATGTTTATACATCTATTCATATTGAAGAGCACGAGGTAGAAGCTCGTGATACAAAGCTTGGTCCTGAAGAGATTACGCGTGACATTCCGAATGTCGGCGAAGATGCACTTAAGGATCTTGATGAAGACGGTATTATCCGTGTTGGTGCTGAAGTACACAGCAGCTCAATCCTTGTTGGTAAGGTAACACCAAAGGGAGAAACAGAGCTTACAGCAGAAGAAAGACTTCTTCGTGCAATCTTCGGCGAAAAGGCAAGAGAAGTAAGAGATACTTCCATGCGTGTTCCGCACGGCGAATATGGTATCGTTGTTGATGTTAAGGTATTTACCCGTGCAAACAGTGATGAGCTTAACCCTGGTGTTAATAAAGTAGTAAGAGTTTATATTGCACAGAAGAGAAAGATTCAGGTCGGCGATAAAATGGCTGGTCGTCACGGAAACAAGGGTGTTGTATCCCGCGTACTTCCGCAGGAAGATATGCCGTTCCTTCCGGATGGTCGTCCGCTTGATATCGTTCTTAACCCTCTTGGCGTACCTTCCCGTATGAATATCGGACAGGTACTTGAGGTTCATCTTGGCTATGCCGCTATGGCACTTGGCTGGAAGATGTGCACCCCTGTATTTGACGGTGCGCACGAAGATGATATCCGTGAATGCCTCAAGCTTGCTGGTTTGTCTGAAGACGGTAAGACTGTTCTTACAGACGGCAGAACAGGCGAAAAGTTTGATAATCCGATTACAGTAGGTTATATGTATTACCTTAAGCTCCATCACCTTGTTGATGATAAGATTCATGCCCGTTCAACAGGTCCTTACAGCCTTGTAACGCAGCAGCCTCTCGGCGGTAAAGCGCAGTTCGGCGGCCAGCGTTTCGGCGAAATGGAGGTTTGGGCTCTTGAAGCTTACGGTGCTGCTTATACACTTCAGGAAATCATTACAGTTAAATCTGATGATGTTGTCGGCAGAGTTAAAACCTACGAAGCAATCGTAAAGGGCGAAAATATTCCAACAGCCGGCACACCTGAATCCTTCAAGGTTCTCTTTAAAGAGCTTCAGGCTCTCGGCCTTGATACGCGTCTTTATGACAGAGACGGCAACGAGGTTGAATTAAAGCAGGATATTGATGACGGCACAGGTATTCAGCCTATTGATGATAAAGCTTTCACTGAAGTTAACGACTTCGGCGATGTTGACGAAGGCTTCACTTTCCAGAATGCTGAGGGTGAAGACGAGGAAGCAGATCAGAATATCGGCGATGACGATATGTTCTTGGATTTCGAAGATGATTATTCAGATGATGAATAATGCCGATTAAATGATTAACTATCCACATTACATTATATATAAAGGAGTGCTTCCAAATGGAAAATGAAAATCAATTCAGTTCAATAAAAATCGGCCTTGCATCACCTGAACAGATCAGAGAATGGTCTTATGGCGAAGTAACAAAGCCGGAAACAATAAACTACAGAACTCTCAAACCGGAAAGAGACGGTCTTTTCTGCGAAAGAATTTTCGGACCTATGAAGGACTGGGAATGCCACTGCGGAAAGTACAAAAGAGTTCGTTATAAGGGCAAGGTTTGCGAACGCTGCGGTGTTGAAATCACAAAAGCAAAGGTTCGTCGTGAGCGTATGGGACATATTGAGCTTGCTGCTCCTGTTTCCCATATCTGGTACTTCAAGGGTATCCCAAGCCGTCTTGGCCTTGTGCTTGATATAAGCCCTCGTTATCTTGAAAAGGTGCTTTATTTCGCACTTTATATCGTAACAGATCCTGGCGATACACCGCTTGAAAAGATGCAGATTCTGAATGAAAAAGAATATGCAGAAATGCGTGAAAGATACGAAGACGATTTTGAAGCTGGCATGGGTGCCGAAGCTATCAAAAAGCTTCTTCAGGATATTGATGTTGAACAGCTTCGTGATGAGCTTGCTGCAGAGCTTGAAGATGCAACAGGTCAGAAGAGAGTTCGTATTCTTAAAAGACTTGATGTTGTTGATGCTTTCTGCAAGAGCGGCAATAAGCTTGAATGGATGATTATGGATGTTATCCCGGTTATCCCTCCGGATATTCGTCCTATGGTTCAGCTTGACGGCGGCAGATTTGCAACATCAGATCTTAATGATCTTTACAGAAGAGTTATTAACAGAAACAACCGTCTTAAGAAATTACTTGAGCTCGGCGCACCTGATATCATTGTCAGAAACGAAAAGAGAATGCTTCAGGAAGCAGTTGACGCTCTTATTGATAACGGCAGACGCGGCAGACCTGTAACAGGTCCGAACAACCGTCCTCTTAAATCTCTTTCAGACATGCTTAAAGGTAAGCAGGGACGCTTCCGTCAGAACCTTCTTGGTAAGCGTGTTGACTATTCAGGCCGTTCCGTTATCGTTGTTGGTCCTGAGCTTAAAATGCACCAGTGCGGTCTTCCTAAGGAAATGGCTATTGAGCTTTTCAAGCCTTTCGTTATGAAGCGTCTTGTTGCAACAGGTGCTGCTTCAAATATTAAATCAGCAAGAAAGAAAGTTGAGCGTGCTGATGAGCCTGCAGTATGGGATGCTCTTGAGGTTGTAATCAAGGATCACCCTGTAATGCTGAACCGTGCCCCCACACTTCACCGTCTTGGTATTCAGGCATTTGAGCCTGTTCTTGTTGAGGGTAGAGCTATTAAGCTTCATCCGCTTTCCTGTACAGCGTTTAACGCTGACTTTGACGGCGACCAGATGGCTGTTCATGTACCGCTTTCAGCAGAGGCACAGGCAGAAGCTCGTATGCTTATGCTTGCTGCAAACAACCTTCTTAAACCGTCAGATGGTAAGCCTGTTGCTGTTCCGACACAGGATATGGTAATCGGTTCATATTATCTTACAATGATTAAAGAGGGCGAGCCGGGCCAGCCTAAGTTCTTCAAGAATGAAGAAAGGACAGAGGAAATTTCCTTTGCTGAAGCTAAGGCTGCAGTTAACGGTGTGCTCTCAGATGCAGAAATTCTTTGCGATTGCGCAGACAGCAGACTTGCTGAAGAATTCGGTATTTATCGTTCCTTCAACCTTTACAGAGATAAGGACGAAGCTATGATGGCATATCAGGAGGGCTCTCTCGGTATGCATTCTCCTGCAAGAATCCGTGTATCTAAGGAAGAGGACGGCGTTACAAAGTCTGCAATTATCGTAACAACAATCGGTAGAATTATCTTCAACAATCCTGTTCCGCAGGATCTTGGATTTGTTGATCGTTCAAAGCCAGAAAACGAATTTGAACTTGAAATCGGTTTCGTTGTTAAGAAGAAACAGCTTGGTCAGATTGCTGATAAGCTTATTTCAGTTCACGGTGTTGCAGTTGCTTCTGTTGCGCTTGATGCAATTAAGGCACAGGGCTATAAATATTCAACAGTATCAGGTACAACCGTTGCTGTTTGCGATGCACTTATTCCTGATGCAAAGAAAGATTTTCTTGATGAAGCTGAAAAGCAGGTTGATGAAATCACACTTAACTACAATTATGGTCTTATTACAAATGAAGAGCGTTCTTCAGCTGTTATCAAGGCTTGGGAAGATTGTACAAATAAGGTTACAAATGAGCTTACATCAAACTTTGATGGTACGCATAACCCAATCCACATGATGGTAGATTCCGGTGCTCGTGGTAGTACAGCGCAGCTTCGTCAGCTTGCTGGTATGCGTGGTCTTATCGCAAACACAGCCGGTAAAACAATCGAAATTCCGATTCGTGCAAACTATCGTGAAGGTCTTAATATTCTTGAATACTTCATTTCTTCTCGTGGTGCGCGTAAAGGTCTTACAGATACAGCGCTTCGTACGGCTGACTCTGGTTACCTTACCCGTCGTCTTGTAGATGTATCTCAGGATGTTATTATTCGTGATGATGATTGCGGATGCCATGAGGGTATCGTTGTAAAGGCTATTATGGATGGTAACCGTGAGCTTGAATCACTTCATGAGCGTCTTGTTGGTAGATTCCCGCTTGAACCTGTTCTTCATCCCGAAACAGGCGAGGTTCTCGCTTCTCCGGATGAAATTATGACAAATAAAACTGCAGACAAAATTGTTGCAGCAGGAATCAAAGAGGTTAAGATTCGTTCACTTATTACTTGTAAATCTCATCACGGTGTATGCCGCAAGTGCTACGGTTCAAACCTTGCATTCAATGAACCTGTTCAGGTTGGTGAAGCTGTTGGTATTATTGCTGCACAGTCAATCGGTGAGCCTGGTACACAGCTTACAATGAGAACCTTCCATACAGGTGGTATCGCAGGCGGAGAAGATATTACACAGGGTCTTCCTCGTGTAGAAGAATTGTTTGAGGCAAGAAAGCCAAAGCAGTATGCAATTCTTTCTGAAATCGCAGGTACAGTAAGATTTGAAGAAATCAAGAAATCAAATCATGTTGTTGTTACCGATCCTGAAACACTTGAGGAAAGAAAGTATCTTATCCCTTACGGCTTCAGACTTCATGAAGATATTGTTGAGGGTGCACATGTTGAAAAGGGACAGGAATTAACCTACGGCTCAAAGAATCCGCATGATGTTCTTGCAATTCTCGGCGAAGAGGCTGTTTATAATTACCTTATCCGTGAAGTTCAGTTTGCTTATCGTACACAGGGTGTTGATGTTAACGATAAACATATTGAGGTAATCGTTCGTCAGATGCTTAAGAAATGTACTGTTGATGAGGCAGGAGATACAGATCTTGTTGCCGGCACAATGGTTGATGTTTCAGCTGTTGATGAAGCAAATGAAAAAATTGACAAGAGAATCGCTGCAGGCGAAACAAATCTTAAGCATGCAACTTATATCCCGATCCTTATGGGTATTACAAAAGCATCTCTTGCAACAGATTCATTCCTTTCAGCTGCTTCCTTCCAGGAAACAACAAGAGTTCTTACAGATGCAGCAATCCGCGGAAAGAGCGATCCGCTTATCGGTCTTAAAGAAAATGTTATTATCGGTAAGCTTGTTCCTGCCGGAACAGGTATGGAAGTATTCCGTGATGTTGATATTGTTCCAAGCTATTTCTCAGCAGAAGGCGCTGAAGAAATTATGAATTTAGAACAATTACAAAAACTGTTGACAAGTAGCACTGCAGAGTGATATACTATTTCCTCGGCAAGAGAAAATTCTTGTCAAATTAACCAAATTTATTGATAAATGTTTGGTAAATTGCACATAATATGGGGCGAGCATATCTTGCTTGCCCCCCGAATGTGCGTTTAAACAACAATTTAAGTGTTATTAAATTGTTATTTATGCGTATATTCTATATGCAGAAAAATATTACAGAAAGGAGATAAACTATTGCCTACCTTTAACCAATTAGTAAGAACAGGACGCAAGTCCCTTGAAAAGAAGGCTAAAGCACCAGCTCTTTTAAAGAGCCTCAACACGAAGAAGAATGTTATGAATGATAACAATTCTCCTCAGAAGCGCGGCGTTTGTACTGCTGTTAAAACAGCTACACCGAAGAAGCCGAACTCAGCTCTTCGTAAGATTGCCCGTGTACGCTTAACAAACGGTATGGAAGTTTCAGCTTACATCCCAGGTGTTGGCCACAATCTTCAGGAACACTCTGTTGTTATGGTTCGTGGCGGCCGTGTAAAGGACCTTCCTGGTGTGCGTTACCACATCATCCGCGGAACTCTTGATACACAGGGCGTAAACGGAAGAATGCAGAGCCGTTCTAAGTACGGTGCTAAAAGACCAAAGGCTGCCAAGAAGTAAGCCACAAAAATTAAACTTCTTATGGAAAAACAATAGTTTATACCTTATTTATATATGCGGTATAGCCTACTTGTTGACTCCACGGGAAAACTCGAGTACCTATGAACTCATAAATATGAAGGAGGGAAGCGAAAGATGCCAAGAAGAGGCCAAATCGCTAAGCGTGATGTATTGCCTGATCCGCTTTACAATTCAAAGCTTGTAACTCGTCTTATCAACAATGTTATGTATGATGGTAAGAAGGGTGTTGCGCAGAAAATTGTTTACGACGCATTTAACATCATTAATGAAAAAACAGGAAACGATCCATTAGAAACCTTCCAGGCTGCTATGGAAAATGTTATGCCTGTACTTGAGGTAAAGGCTCGCCGTATCGGTGGTGCTACTTACCAGGTTCCGCTTGAAGTTCGTCCTGAAAGACGCCAGACACTCGGCTTACGCTGGATCACAGCATATGCTCGTCAGCGTTCAGAGAGAACTATGAGAGAACGCCTTGCTGCTGAAATTATGGACGCTGTTAATAAAACAGGCGGCGCAGTTAAGAAGTGTGATGATACACACAAGATGGCAGAAGCAAACAAAGCATTTGCCCATTTCAGATATTAATCCGTTTGAAATTTTTAGGAGGATATTATGCCAAGAAAAGTATCTCTTGAAATGACAAGAAATATTGGTATTATGGCGCATATCGATGCTGGTAAAACCACAACTACTGAGCGTATCCTTTATTACACAGGTAAAACGCATAAGATTGGTGAAACCCACGATGGTGCAGCTACTATGGACTGGATGGAGCAAGAGCAGGAAAGAGGTATTACAATTACTTCTGCTGCAACAACTTGCTTCTGGAAAGATCATAGAATTAATATCATTGATACACCTGGACACGTTGACTTTACTGTAGAAGTTCAGCGTTCACTTCGTGTACTTGACGGCTCTGTAACTGTTCTTTGTGCAAAAGGCGGCGTTGAGCCTCAGTCTGAAACTGTATGGCGTCAGGCTGATGATTACCATGTTCCGCGTATGATTTATGTAAATAAGATGGATATTATGGGTGCAGATTTCTATAATGTTCTTAACATGGTAAAAGAAAGATTTAAATGTAATGCAGTTCCAATTCAGCTTCCAATCGGTGCTGAAGATACCTTTAAGGGTATTGTAGACCTTATCAATATGGATGCTGAAATCTATTATGATGATATGGGTAATGATGTTCGTCATGAGCCTATTCCTGATGATATGATAGAACTTGCTAATAAATACCACGAAGAGCTTATCGAAGCTGTTGCAGAACAGGATGAAGCTCTTATGGAAAAATACTTTGAGGGTGAAGAGCTTACACTTGATGAGATTAAAAAGACCATCAGAAAAGCTACTTGTGACGGTAATATGGTTCCGATTACTTGCGGAACATCTTACAGAAACAAGGGTGTTCAGCCTCTCCTTGATGCTATTGTTGATTATATGCCTGCTCCAACAGATGTAGAATCAATCAAGGGCGTTAATCCTGATACAGATGAAGAAGAATGCCGTCATTCATCAGACAGTGAGCCATTCTCAGCTCTTGCATTCAAGATCGCAACAGACCCGTTTGTTGGTAAGATCTGCTTCTTCCGTGTATATTCAGGAACGCTTAATGCAGGTACACAGGTTTATAACTCTGTTAAAGGTCATAGAGAAAGAATGGGTCGTATTCTTCAGATGCATTCAAACCACAGAGAAGATATTGACTGCGTATACGCTGGCGATATCGCTGCTGCTGTTGGTTTAAAGAATACAACAACTGGTGATACGCTTTGTGATGAAGATCATCCGGTAATTCTTGAATCCATGAACTTCCCGGAGCCTGTTATCCGTGTTGCTATTGAGCCTAAAACAAAGGCTGGCCAGGAAAAGATGGGTATTGCTCTTGCTAAGCTTGCAGAAGAAGACCCAACATTCAAGGCTTATACAGATGAAGAAACAGGCCAGACAATTATTGCCGGCATGGGCGAGCTTCATCTTGAAATTATCGTAGACCGTTTGCTTCGTGAATTTAAGGTTGAAGCAAATGTTGGTGCTCCTCAGGTAGCATATAAAGAAACAATTCAGCAGGAATCAATGTCTGATACTAAGTTTAAGCGTCAGTCAGGTGGTTCCGGTCAGTACGGTCATGTTAAAATCCGTATGTCACCAAACCTTGATGAAAATGGTATTGGTAAGGGCTATGAATTCGTTAACTCAATCGTTGGTGGTGCTATTCCTAAGGAATACATCCCTGCTGTTGATGCAGGTATCCAGGGCGCTATGAAGAGCGGTGTACTTGCAGGTTACCAGATGGTTGATATTAAAGTTGAGCTTTATGATGGATCATACCATGAGGTTGACTCATCTGAAATGGCATTCAAGATTGCCGGTTCTATGGCATTCAAGGATGCTGCTAAGAAAGCAAATCCTGCTATCCTTGAGCCTATGATGAAGGTAACAGTTATTGTTCCTGAAGAATACATGGGCGATGTTATCGGCGACCTTAACTCTCGTCGTGGTCAGATTCAGGGTATGGAAGACAGAACAGGTGCTAAGCAGATTAACTCCCGTGTTCCGCTTTCAGAAATGTTCGGCTATGTAAATGACCTTCGTTCCAAGACTCAGGGTCGTGGTCAGTACACAATGGAACCGGACGGATACGAGCAGGTTCCGAAGTCTATTTCAGAGGGAATTATCTCTGAAAGAGCTAAAAAAGACTAATTGTCTATAAAATTATTAAAAACACTTGATATTTTGTGTTTGCTTTGATAAAATATCATTAACAATTTTTAGATTGTAAATTCTAAGGAGGAAATTCCAAATGGCTAAAGAAAAATTTAACCGTACCAAACCACATGTAAACATTGGTACAATCGGTCACGTTGACCACGGTAAGACAACTCTTACAGCAGCTATCACAAAGTACCTTGCTAACAAGGGTTATGCTAAGTTCGAAGATTATGCTGATATCGATAAGGCTCCTGAAGAGAGAGAGCGTGGTATCACAATCAACACTGCTCACGTTGAGTATGAAACAGACACTCGTCACTATGCACACGTTGACTGCCCAGGACATGCTGACTATATCAAGAACATGATTACTGGTGCTGCTCAGATGGACGGTGCTATCCTTGTTATCGCTTCAACTGATGGTCCTATGGCTCAGACAAAAGAGCACCTTCTTCTTGCTCGTCAGGTTGGCGTACCTTACATCATCGTATTCATGAATAAGGTTGACCAGGTAGACGATGAAGAGCTCCTTGAACTCGTTGAAATGGAAATCCGTGAAACTCTTGATGAGTATGAATTCCCAGGCGATGATACTCCTATCATCAAGGGTTCAGCTCTTAAAGCTCTTGAAGCTGCTTCAAATGATGATCCTGCTTGCGCTTGCATCCAGGAACTCATGGACGCTGTTGACAGCTATATCCCAACTCCTGATCGTAAGGCAGACCTTCCTTTCCTTATGCCTGTAGAAGATGTATTCACAATCACTGGTCGTGGTACAGTTGCTACTGGTCGTGTAGAGCGTGGTCAGCTTAACATGGGTGAAGAAATTGAAATCGTTGGTCTTAAGGACGAAATCGACAAGACTGTTTGCACAGGTATCGAAATGTTCCGTAAGCTCCTTGATTATGCTGAGGCTGGAGATAACATCGGTTGTCTTCTTCGTGGTGTTCAGAGATCTGACATCGAGCGTGGTCAGGTTCTTGCTAAGCCGGGTTCAATCCACCCACACACAAAGTTCTCAGGTCAGGTTTATGTATTAAGCAAGGATGAAGGCGGTCGTCATACTCCTTTCTTCAATAACTACAGACCTCAGTTCTATTTCAGAACAACAGACGTTACTGGTGTTATCACTCTTCCAGAAGGCACAGAAATGTGTATGCCTGGCGATAATGTAACTATGGACGTTGAACTCATCACTCCTATCGCTATCGAAGAAGGTCTTCGTTTCGCTATCCGTGAAGGCGGTAGAACAGTAGGTTCAGGCGTTGTTACAGCTATCAACGAGTAATCTCTGATTTACTAAAAACTTAGAGCAGTCGCAAGACTGCTCTTTTTTTATATCAGTTTATTCCTTTTCGCCTCCCGATTTGCCTCCCTTGTTAAAGGGAGGGGGACCGCTTGCGGTGGTGGGATTCTTAGGGAGGTGGCAACCTTTAGGTTGACGGAGGGATTCACATTTGTAGGGACGAGCATTGCTCGTCCGTTTTTATTCATCTATAAGTCCTAATATATAATCAGCCGAAACCTTATAATATTTGCAAAGCGCAATAATATGCCGAACAGGAATTTCATTTTCTCCCTTTTCATATCGTGAATACACCTGCTGCGTTGTGCCAAGATAATCGGCAATCTGCTTTTGCGTTAAATCATTGTCTTCCCTTAAATCTTTTATAATCTCAACATAGCTTTTCATAAAATTCCTCCATATTCTTCATATAAAAGAATTTTACAATACACCAAATGTGGTGTATTGACTTTACACTATATGTGGTGTAAAATGATATTTGTAATTTATTATGTGTGAGGAGGAATTTTATGGCAAATGTTTATATTCTTAATTTAAAAGACAATAGAGAAAACCACGATAAAAATGATGATACAAAGTTTACAACCTGTATGCGAAATGGAATTATTTCAATCGGCTGGGGAAGCGAAGAATCAAGAGAAAGCTCAGCTTATAAGACAGCTATCAATAAATTCAATGAAATGAAAAAAGGCGATTTGGTTTGGACAAAGAATCCTAAAACGAAGAGCAAATTTTATCTTCTTGAAGTTGTTGATGATGAAGGCTATGATTATTTTGAAAATGAAAAAGAATATTATATTCACGAAGATAAAAGTTTCGCAAGAAGAATAAGGAAAATTGAAAGTTTTTCTGCTGAGAATTTGCCGAATGGACTAACGAAAAAAGATATTGTTGCAAGGCGTACTGCTGAACGAGTGCATAGGGAATTCCTTATAAATGCAACTTTGAAAATTGCCAAAAAAGAAAAGGAGAATAAAAAATGAAAAAAGTTATATCTGTATTTTTATCAATCATAATGCTCCTTGGCATTACTGCAGGCATAGACCTTTCTGCTTTTGCTGATGAGGATGAAGTTTTTACAAGTGGAGATTTTGAATATGTGTATGGCTATTTGGAATTTCAAGACTATTGGCTTGTTCTTTGTCCTTCAACAGAGGCAATAACTATAAGAAAATATAACGGTTCAGCATCAAATCTTACTATCCCAAGCTCAATTAATGGTAAAAAAGTAGCAAGCATTGGGAATTGTGCATTTATGGATTGCACAAGTTTAACAAGAGTAACAATACCAAATAGTGTAACAAGCATTGGGGATGGTGCATTTCATGGTTGCACAAGCTTAACAAGTGTATCAATACCAGATAGTGTAACAAGCATTGGGGATGGTGCATTTTATTACTGCACAAGCTTAACAAGTATATCCATACCAGATAGTGTAACAGAAATTGGGACGGCTGCATTTATGGGTTGCACAAGCTTATTAACTATAACAATCCCAAGTCGTGTTAGGGAACTTGATATTGCATTTTATGAATGTACAAATTTGGCAAGTATAAAAATATTAAATAAGAATTGTGAATTTTGCTCTGAGGAGGCACCTTGTATTCCGAAAACAGCAATAATTCACGGGTACAAAGGCTCTACAGCTGAAAGATTTGCTGAGACGAGACGGATAAAATTTGTACCATTAGATGATGTGTGTTCTCATTCATGGGATAATGGCAGGGTAACTATAAAAGCAACTTGTACTGCAACGGGTGAAAGAGCATATATATGCACGGCTTGCGGTGAAGTAAAAACAGAAACAATTGCAAAAACTGCACATACATACAAAACAACTAATACAAAAGCAACTACAAAGAAAAATGGTAGTGTTTTAAAGAAATGTTCTGTTTGCGGAGCAACAACAAAAACTACAATTTATTATCCGAAAACAATTACACTTTCAAAAACCTCTTATGTCTATAATGGCAAAGCACAGAAGCCTACTGTAACAGTAAAGGACAGCAAAGGCAAGAAAATTGCCGCAAGCAACTATACTGTAAAATATACAAGCAATAAAAATGTTGGTAAGGCTACTGTAACGATTACATTTAAAGGTAACTACAGCGGAACAGTTAAGAAAACATTTACCATTAAGCCAAAGGCAACAACACTTTCGAGTGTAACAGCCAAATCAAAAGGCTTTACTGCAAAGTGGAAGAAACTGACAACGCAGACAACAGGCTATGAAATTCAGTATTCAACAAGCAGTAAGTTCTCAAGTGCAAAAACTGTAACAGTTTCAAAGAACAGCACAACATCAAAATCTGTTTCAAAGTTGAAAGCGAAGAAAAAGTATTATGTAAGAGTTCGTACTTACAAAACCGTAAAGGTAAACGGTAAATCAACAAAGATTTATTCTGCTTGGAGTAAAGCAAAGGCCGTTACAACAAAAAAGTAGAATCGTAGGGGCGGAATCCATTTCCGACCGTTTTGCATTGCTTAAATTTTAAGAAACTGTAAAATTCTCCAAAAGAGTGGAACTTTATTGTTCTGCTCTTTTATTTTTGCTTTATTTATGGTACAATTGTTTAGGTGAAAATTATGGCAGATATAGGGCTTGAAAACTTAATAGGTACGATTGAGGAAATAACCTATTTCAACAGTGAAAACGGCTATACGGTTATGGTTATTTCTTCTGAGGGCGAGCCTATCACGGTTGTAGGCAGCTTTCCTGAGCTTGCCGAGGGCGTAGAGGTGCGCCTTATGGGGGAATGGGTAAATCATTCAACCTACGGCAATCAGTTTAAGGCAAGCCTTATTGAGCAGACTCTGCCCGAAAACGAAGCAGGTATTCTGCGCTATCTTGCAAGCGGAATTATCAAAGGCATCAGAGAAGCTACTGCCGTTAAAATTGTTGAGGCATTCGGCAGAGAAGCCTTTGATGTTATTGAAAATGATGTGGATCGTCTTTCCTCTATCAAGGGAATCAGCAAGCCGAAGGCTCGTAAAATCCAGCAGGAATTCAAGGCTCAGTTTGCATCAAGAGAAACGATTCAGGCTTTAACAAAGATAGGTTTAAGTCAGGCGGAAGCCTTTCAGGCTTACAATATGTTTCAGTCTGCCGCTTATGATATTATTTCCGATAACCCCTTTGCCTTTGTTTGTGAAAACGGCTATTCGTTTGACAGGGCTGAAGAGATTGCGGACAACCTTGATTCGCCTGATTTATTTGATTACAGATGTCAGGCGTGTGTTGTATATATTGTTCGTCATAATCTGGATAACGGACACACCTGTTTGCCGAGAACGGCTGTTTTGAAATCAGCAATGAATTATCTTGAATGCAACGAAGATACGGCTGAAATCGCAATTGATAACGCTTTACAGGGACAGCAGCTTGTTTCCGCTGAAATAAACGGAAAAGAATTCCTTTTCACACCCGAAATCTATGATGCAGAAACTGCTGTTGCAGACAGAATCAAGGTTATGGTCAATTATCCGCCAAGGCAGATTATGGTTGACCCAAGCGAGATTTTTACATTTGAGCAGTGCAATCATATAGAATTTGATGATAAGCAGAGAGCGGCTATTGAAATTGCTGTTAACCAAGGTATGCTGATTTTAACAGGCGGACCGGGTACGGGTAAAACAACAACTGTTCGCGGCATTATAGCGCTTATGAAAAACAGGGGAATGAATGTTGCCCTTGCCGCACCTACGGGCAGAGCCGCAAAAAGAATGAGCGAGCTTACGGGCTTTGAGGCAAAAACAATTCATCGTCTGCTTGAGGTTGAGTATAAGGACGGAGCAACAGAACCGTCGTTCGTTTATAACAGGAAGAATAAGCTTGATGTTGATGCCGTTATTATTGACGAGCTTTCTATGGTTGATATCAAGCTGTTTGACAGCTTTTTAGAGGCTTTGCCGATGAGCGCAAGGCTGATTATGGTTGGGGATAAAGACCAGCTTCCAGCAGTCGGTGCAGGCAATGTGCTGAAGGATTTAACGGAAAGCGGTTTGATTCCTGTTGTTGAGCTTGATAAAATTTTCAGGCAGGCAATGGAAAGCCTTATTGTAACGAATGCGCACGAGGTTGTAAGGGGCAATATGCCCGATATGTCGCATAACGATATCAGTTCCGATTTCTTTCTTCTTAGAGAAAATGCACCTTATAATGCTTCAAAAAAGATTGTAGACCTTGTTACACGCCGTCTGCCGACAGGCTACGGATATGATGTTTTAACGGATATTCAAGTGCTTTGTCCAAGCAGAAAGGGCGATGTAGGCACGGAGAATCTTAATTTTCTTTTGCAGCAGAGGCTGAACCCTGCGTCAAGAGAAAAGGCGGAAATCAAGCATAACGGCTATGTGCTCCGTGAGGGCGACAAGGTTATGCAGATTAAGAATAATTATGATGTTCCCTGGTTTAAATCGGGCGAAAACGGCACAGGTGTGTTCAACGGCGATATCGGAATATTAACAAGAATTGATAAAGCAAATGATATTCTGAATGTTATGTTTGAGGATAGGGAAGCGATGTACTCTCTTGAACACGCAAAGCAGCTTGAGCTTGCTTATGCAATGACTGTTCATAAGAGCCAGGGCTCAGAATTTGAAGCCGTTGTTATGCCTGTTCTTTCAACGCCGCAGAAGCTTTCATACAGAAACTTATTCTATACGGCATTAACAAGAGCAAAAAATCTTATTGTTCTTGTAGGCAATGAAAATTCGGTCAAAGCAATGGTTGAAAATGACAAGGAAACAAGGCGCTACAGTGCACTTCTGTACTTTTTAACTGTTGACAATAATCCGTTCATGGAGTAACATTTAGTTATATTATTTTAAGGAAATGAAATTATGTTTGGTTATGATTTAGGTATAGACTTGGGCTCAAGCTCAATTGTTATAACAGTGCCGGGTAAAGGTGTTGTTGTAAATGAGCCGTCCTATGTTGCTTATGATACCGAAACTGAAAAAATATTATATGCAGGCAGACGCGCGTATTATCTTGAGGGCAGAGAGCCCGACGGCGTAACTGTTATTCAGCCGATTGTTAACGGCGCTGTAACGAATTATTCCATTGCACAGCAGATGGTTAAATTCTTTATGGATAAGGTAATCGGAAAAAGCCTTTTTAAGCCGAGAGTGGTTGCATCCATATCTGCGCTTAGCACGGATGTTGAAAAAAGAACGCTTTTGTCTGTTATCATAACGGCAGGGGCAAGGTCTGTATGCCTTGTTGAGGAGGCACTTTGCGCCGCTTTGGGTGCAGGCGTTGATCCGCTTTTGCCTGCAGGTGTGTTTGTTATAGATATCGGCGGTGGCACAACGGATATGGCAGTTGTCAGCCAGGGTACGATGAATCAGGTTGAAACGCTTCGTCTTGCAGGAAATCATTTTGATGATGAAATAACAAAGTATTTGCATGATGAATATGGTATTCTGATTGGTAAGCGTACTGCCGAAGAGGTTAAGAAAAATATCGGCGGTGCTGTTCCGCGTAATGAAGATGTTGTTATGCAGGTTAAGGGCAGAGATATGGTTACAGGTATGCCGGGCATTGCTGAAATAACAGGAAATGAGCTTTATAAATGCTTAAAGCCGCTTTTTGATCAGCTTGCGAATTCTGCTATTGCTTTGTTTGAAAGAACCTCTCCGCAGCTTATGGCGGATATAACATCGGGCGAGGTTATTATAACAGGCGGCAGTTCTGAACTGTATGGCATTGATACAATGTTTTCAGAAGCGCTTAATCTTGAGGTTACGATTGCGCCAAGGGCAGAGCTTTGCGTTGCAAAAGGTGCAATGGTTGCTTTAAATAAAATGCATCTGCTGGATCAGTATGGCTATCGCTTCAGAACAAAGCAGGATGTAAGAATAAAATAGGAGAAGCAGTATGAAAAACAAAAATGAAAATGTGCTTGATAAGATTTCGCGCTTATCATTTACATCGGCTATTATCGGCGTTTGCACAATTGGAATCTGCCCTATATTCGGCGTTGCAGGCATTGTTGCTCCGTTGGTTATGAAGTGTAAAGGTGCAGAGCTTTCCAGCGATACTGCATTCAGAAATAAAAAAGCTTTTATAGCAGGTATTGCAACACTTGTTATGTTTGTTCTTGATTTGATTATACTTGCTTATGCAAATTCAAAATTAGGTTGGTTTTAATTGATATATGAATGGAGGGGACGATGCTCACATCGTCCCGTTTTGCATTTCTTTAACTTTGTATATTCGGTGCGATGTGGGCATCGCACCCTACAATTCTTTTGAATCAATCAATTTCATATCGTAGGGGCGAGCATTGCTCGTCCGTCTTTTTTTGTAATAAAATTCTCGAAAAATGATAAAATATTATTGACAAACGATAATTTTCGTGCTATAACAAGGTTGAAAATAATTCATTTGGAGGAATTCTTTATGTGGAATAAAGAAAAATCAGTTAAGCTGACGCATTTTATGGTAAGGATATTTTATTTAATTTTAACGGTTGTTGCGGCGGCATCTGTTATTATTCCAATCGCAGTTGAGGATTATGGACCATTGGCATTTTATATTATTCCGTTTTATATTTCTGTTCCTGTGGGGTATATAGCACTTGTGTGTCTTGATAAGCTTTTGATTCATATTAAAAAAGGAATTGTGTTTGATATCAAAAATGTTAAGCTGTTAAGACTGTTCAGCTGGCTTTGCTTTTTCGTAAGCGCAGTTACAATTCTGTTTGTTGCAATTGTTATTTTAAGAATGTATCTGGATACAGTTGGTGCAGTAAATGTACCATTCATAACGATTGCAGATTGGTATTATTCAATTTTTGCTTTTTGTGTTTCCGTTGCAGAATTGTTTGTCGGTGTAGTTGTAAGAGTTGTAAAAAATGTTTTTGAAGCCGCAATAAAAATCAAAGAAGAAAATGAGTTAACTATATAAAGGAGGGCAATATGAGCATTGTAGTAAATCTTGATGTTATGCTTGCAAGGCGTAAAATGTCCTCGCTTGAGCTGGCAGAGAAGATAGGCATTACGCCTGCGAATTTATCCATTTTAAAAACAGGCAAGGCAAAGGCTGTTCGCTTTTCAACGCTTGAAGCGATCTGCAAAGAGCTTGATTGCCAGCCGGGGGATATTCTTGAATTTGTTGAGGATTAGAATGAAAAAAGTTATTTTGTCGATTGTTTTAATTATCGCCTTGTTGATTGGCGGTTTGATAATATATGATCATTTACCGATATATATGAAAGATGAAGCAATTTTTAAGGGATATAGTGATTATGACGGCAGGGAATTTGTCGGCATAGATGCGGATATCTATTATGTTTTTCATTATAGTGAAGAGGATATTGAAAAATTTGCTGAAAGTGATTTATATAAAGAAGTGAATTATGCCAAGGATATGACTCAATTAAAAGATGTTGTTAAAGATTTTGAATCTTACAGCTATGATTTTGAGCCGTTTTCACATTTAATCTCTACAGGAGATTATTATAAACTTAGAATTTTTGGTTATGTATCAAGATACCAATATAATTTTGAACTTTATTTCTTTGATACGGATACGCAGAAATTGTATTACTTGTATCAAACTATGTAGCAAGAAAAAAGCACTCTCATTTGAGAGTGCTTGAATTTTTATCTATTAATCTGGATAACCGTTTGGATTCTGGCTCTGCCAACGCCAGCTGTCCTCACACATTTCCTCAATATCTCTTTCAGCCTTCCAGCCAAGCTCGTTTAATGCTTTGCTTGGGTCTGAGTAGCAGGTTGCGATATCGCCTGCTCGGCGCGGCATAATCTGATAAGGAATTGTCTGGCCGGATGCTTTTTCAAATGCCTTAACAACATCAAGCACGCTGTAGCCCTTTCCTGTTCCGAGATTGTAAATGAAAAGTCCGTTTTCGCCGTCAACCTTTTCAACAGCTTTAACATGGCCGAGTGCAAGGTCAACAACATGGATGTAATCTCTAACGCCTGTTCCGTCGTGTGTATCATAATCATTTCCGAAAACGCCAAGCTGTTCTCTTTTGCCGATAGCAACCTGTGTTATGTATGGCATAAGGTTGTTTGGAATTCCGTTTGGATCTTCGCCCATTGTTCCGCTTTTGTGCGCACCGATTGGGTTGAAGTAACGAAGAAGGCAGATAGACCATTCTTTGTCTGATACATATAAATCCTGTAAGATACATTCAATCATAAACTTAGTTCTGCCGTATGGGTTTGTTACGCCGCCAACCTGCATATCCTCCGTAAGCGGAGAAACATTGTTCATACCGTAAACAGTTGCTGATGAAGAGAAAACGATTTTCTTGCAGCCGTTGTTTCGCATAACATCAAGAAGAACAAGCGTTCCGTTTACATTGTTGTCAAAATACTCAAGCGGCTTCTGAACACTTTCGCCAACAGCCTTTAAGCCTGCAAAATGGATAACCGAATCAATCTTTTCTTTTTTGAAGATTGCATCCATTCCCTCGTGGTCACGGATATCACATTCATACCATTTAAAATCTCTGCTTGTAAGAGCCTTGATTCTGTCTATGCTGGATTTTTTGCAGTTGTAAAAGTTATCAACAATTACAACATCAACGCCTGCATTAAGAAGCTCAACGCAGGTGTGGCTTCCAATATATCCTGCTCCGCCTGTAACTAATACTGCCATAATGTAACTTTCCTTTCAAATATTATTAATATGCTTTGCCCCAGTAGAGCATATGTTTAGCCGGCTTGCCGCAGCAAACACAGGTGTCTGCAAGCTGTTCCTGGTCAAGCGGAATACATCTTGAGCCAACGCCGGTAATTTCCTTAACCTTGTCTTCGCATTCTTCATCGCCGCACCACATTGCTTTAACGAATCCGTCGCCATTTTCTTCAAGCGCCTTTGTGATTTCATCAAGCGTTTTGCAGACATAGGTTCTGCGCTCTCTGTTTTCAAGAGCTGCATTGTAAATGCCGTCTCGAACCTCCTGAAGCTTCTGCGGAATAACTGCTTCAAGCTCGTCAAGAGAAACAAAAGTCTTTTCTCTGTTGTGGCGTGTTACGATAACGCACTGGTTGTTTTCAATATCTTTAGGGCCGATTTCAAGTCTGATTGGAACACCTTTCATTTCATATTCAGCAAATTTCCAGCCCGGTGTGTTGTTTGACGCATCTATTTTAGCTCTGCAGATTTTCTTTAATCTGTCGCAAACCTCATTTGCCTTTTCAAGTACGCCTTCCTTGTGCTGTGCAACAGGAACAACGATAACTTGAATCGGCGCAACAGCAGGCGGAAGAACAAGACCATTGTTGTCGCCGTGTGTCATAATGATTGCACCAATCAGGCGGGTTGTCATACCCCAAGAGGTCTGGTGCGGATAAACAAGCTTGTTTTCTTTATCTGAATACTGAATTTCAAATGCCTTTGCAAAGCCGTCTCCGAAATAATGGGATGTACCTGCCTGAAGCGCCTTACCGTCGTGCATTAAAGCTTCAATGCAGTAGGTTCTTTCAGCGCCTGCAAATTTGTCGCTTTCCGTTTTCATACCTTGAACAACAGGAATAGCAAGCTCTTTCTGGCAGAATTCCGTGTATACATTCAGCATCTTTTCTGTTTCTTCAATAGCTTCTTCTGCAGTAGCGTGAAGCGTGTGACCCTCCTGCCATAAGAATTCTCTTGAACGGAGGAAAGGTCTTGTTGTTTTTTCCCATCTTACAACGGAAACCCACTGATTGTAAAGCTTAGGTAAATCTCTGTAGGACTGAACAACATTTTTGAAATGCTCGCAGAACAGTGTTTCTGATGTAGGACGAACGCAAAGACGCTCTTCAAGCTCTTCGCTTCCGCCGACAGTTACCCATGCACATTCGGGCGCAAAGCCTTCAACATGATCTTTTTCCTTCTGCAAAAGGCTTTCTGGTATAAACATAGGCATGCAAACATTTTCATGCCCGGTATCTTTAAACATGGAATCAAGGATTTTCTGAATATTCTCCCAGATTGCATAGCCGTATGGTCGTATTACCATGCAGCCCTTAACGCTTGTGTATTCAACAAGCTCCGCTTTTTTGCAAATATCGGTATACCATTTTGCAAAATCTTCATCCATTGAGGTAATGTCCTCAACCATTTTCTTTTGCTGTGCCATAATAACACTATCTCCTTATAATTTGTACGAAAATATTATAAACTATTTGCTTAAATATGTAAATAAAAAAATCTGTTTTTATGCGTGTTCATTTTTTAATACATTCGTAGTAAACCATTTATATTTACTTGCAGTATATATTTGTGCTATTTGCCAAAAAAGCCCCTGCTGATTTTTGTATATTTTACTTATTTTTTGTGATTTTACACTTAATTTTCTTGCAAAAAAAACTTATAATGCTATAATTATATAATAAAGTAAGATGATTTATGTTATCTGCTTTGTATTTAGATAGGATTGGAGGTATACGAATGATATTTGCTCCTATCACAATGAAGCTGGACTTGCAGAAGGAACTCAATGAACAGCTTAATATTGAGGATGTTTTCAGCTTTAACATTGGCTCTTTCAAAGTGACATTTGATGAGGCAACTGTTGTATCGTGGATTATTATTGCTGCGTTAACTGTGCTTGCGATATTGCTCACACGCAACTTTAAGGTTGAAGGCGAAATCAGCAGACGCCAGGCTTTTATGGAGCTTTGCTATGAAAAAGCAGAAAACTTTTTCAAGGGTATTATGGGTCCTAAAGTGGAAAAGTATATTCCCTGGCTTATGAGCGTTGTATTGTTTATTGGTGTTTCAAATATTATTGGTTTGTTTGGATTTAAGCCACCAACAAAGAGTATGCAGGTTACGGCAGCATTGGCAATCACAAGTATTGTTCTGATTGAATTTGCAGCGTTTAAAGAAAAGGGCATCGGCGGAAGGCTCAAAGCGTTTACAAAGCCGGTGTGGGTTATAACACCAATCAGTATTTTAGAGGTGTTTACAAAACCGTTATCCCTTTGTATGCGACTTTTCGGTAATGTAATCGCAGCATTTACAATTATGGAACTCATCAAAGCTATTCCTATTTTCAAGGTTGGTGTACCTGTTGTGTTCAGTCTGTATTTTGATTTATTTGACGGACTGCTGCAGGCATATATCTTCGTATTCTTAACAGCGTTATATTTACAGGAATCTGTTGAAGAAGAGGAAGAAGCCCCGAAAAAGGAAAAAAGAAAAAAATCAAGAAAAAACAAGCAGAGTGCTTAATTTAATGATTATTTAAAAGGAGAAGAAATTATGGGAACAATCGCAATTGGTGCAGGTATTGCAGTATTAGTAGGTATTGGCGCAGGTATCGGTATCGGTATCGCAACAGGTAAGGCAGTAGAGGCTCAGGCTCGTCAGCCTGAAATGGCAAGCAAGATTCAGTCTACTCTTATTCTTGGTGCTGCGCTTTCAGAAGCAACAGCTATTTATGGTCTTATCGGCGCAATCCTTATTATCATGTTGTGTAAATAGCCAAACAAGAGTCGAACCCAATAGCCTAAAATAATCAGCTTTTCGCACCTAACGCCATTTTTTGCCTTGATATACGGCAGTATACCTGCGTCAAAGAAATGACGCTATGCACAAAAATCTGATTATTTTAGGTGCTACGCAGTTTAGCTTTAGCAATTTTGTTCAAAGACAAGGCAAAAAACGCAGGAATACTTTGCGTATTCCGAGGCTTTTTAACGCAGTATTTGGGCATAAATTGCAAAGCGAAACCTTATTTAGTTCAACTCTTATTTGGCTAAGGACAAATTCTTTAATGAAAGGAATTTAATTAAATGTTAAAGTTTAACATGAATTTTGTCTTTATGCTTATTAATCTTGTTGTTTTGTTTTTGCTTATGAGAAGATTTCTTTTCAAGCCGATTAAAACAACAATGGATAAGCGTAAAGAATTAATAGAACAGCAATTTAAAACTGCCGAAGATGCAAACGCTGCTGCTGAGGCAAAAATGTCTGATTATGAAAACAGAATTGCAGGCGTTGAGCAGGAGGCTGAAACGATTATCAGCGATGCCAAGCAGTCTGCAAGAGCTGAATATGAAAAGATTATTGACAGGGCAGAGGCTGATGCCGAAAGCATAAAGGCTGCTGCAAGAAAGCAGTCTGAAGAGGCTTGCGAAAATCAGCTCAGAAAAGCAAAGGAAGATATTGCAAATCTTGCAATGGAAACTGCTGAAAAGGTTTTGGGCAAAAGCGTTTCTGCTGAAACAGACAGTGATATTTTCAATGAATTTTTAAATGAGGGCAGTGAAGAAAATGAATCTCAGAATTGATGATTATATGAATATGCTGCTTTCAAATGAAACCAGTGTATCAGAACTTGATAATGCAAAGAAAATTCTTTCTGCGTCTGATGAATTGATGCAGATTTTAAACAGCCCGTCTGTTTCAAAGGAAGAAAAGAAAAAGGTTGTTGATGAAATCTTTTCTCCGGCTGTTAAAGCTCTTGTTCTTTCTCTTGCAGAGGAATGCAAGGCTGATGAATTGGGCAGCGTTATGGATGCTTATTCAGCAGAGGTTGATAAGAAGAATAAGGTTGCAAGGGCAACGCTTTTCTGCGTAACCGAGCCGGATGAAAAGCAGCTTAAGGGCATTGAAGAATTTGTTTGCAAAGAAGAAAAAGCAGGCTCTGCCAAAGTGGAAATTGTTAAGGATGAAAGCCTGATTGGCGGCTTTATTATCCAAATCGGCAATAAGCAGTTTGACAGAAGCTTGAAAACAAAAATAAGCAGCATTAAAGAAAAGCTCGTTAATGATGCAAGAAAATCTTCTTCCGTTGATGCTGAGGGAATTATTTCTATCCTCAGAAGTGAAGTTAAGGATTTTGATTTTGAAACAAACAGTGAAGAGGTTGGCTCTGTTATCAGAGTCGGCGACGGTATTGCAACAATTCATGGACTTGATCATGTTATGTACGGCGAAATCGTTGTTTTCGACTGCGGTATTAAAGGCATGGTTCAGGATATCAAGCGTTCAACCGTTGGCTGTATCGTTTTCGGTAATGATAATGAAATCCATGAAGGCTCAAAGGTTCACAGAACACATAAAAATGCAGGTGTTCCTGTCGGCGAAGCTTTCATTGGAAGAATCGTAAACTCTCTCGGCGAAGCAATAGACGGCAAGGGCGATATTGTTTCTGATGAATACAGGCTTATTGAAAATCCTGCTCCGTCCATTGTAGACAGAAAATCAGTATCCGAGCCTCTTGAAACGGGAATTCTTGCAATAGACTCTATGTTCCCGATTGGTAGAGGACAGAGAGAACTTATTATCGGCGACAGACAAACGGGTAAAACCTCTATCGCGATTGATACAATTATTAACCAGAAGGGCAAGGATTGTATCTGTATTTACAATGCAATCGGTCAGAAGGCATCAACTGTAGCAAAGCTTGTAAGCACGCTTGAAAAAAACGGTGCTATGGAATATACAATTATTGTTTGCTCAACTGCTTCTGATTCAGCATCCTTGCAGTATATTTCTCCGTATTCGGCAACGGCAATTGCGGAATACTTTATGCATAAGGGCAAGGATTGCCTTATCATTTATGATGATTTAAGTAAGCATGCTGTTGCGTATCGTGCGCTTTCACTTTTGCTTGAGCGTTCACCGGGCCGTGAGGCTTATCCGGGAGATGTATTCTATCTTCATTCAAGACTTTTAGAGCGTTCCTCCCGTCTTTCAGAAGAACTCGGCGGCGGCTCTATAACAGCGCTTCCGATTATAGAAACACAGGCAGGCGATGTATCTGCTTATATTCCTACAAATGTAATTTCAATTACAGACGGACAGATTTTTCTTGAAAGCGATTTGTTCTTCAGCGGTCAGCGTCCGGCTGTTAATGTCGGCTTGTCCGTATCCCGTGTTGGTGGTGCAGCACAGACAAAGGCTATGAAGAAAGCAGCAGGCTCCCTTCGTGTTGATCTTGCGCAGTATCGTGAAATGGAAGTGTTTACGCAGTTTTCATCCGATCTTGATGAGGAAACAAAGGCAGGTCTTACTTACGGTAAAGGTCTTATGGAGCTTTTAAAGCAGCCGCTTACACATCCGCTTTCCCTTGCACAGCAGGTTATTACGCTTGTTGCGGCAATCGGTAAAAAGTTTGTTGATGTTCCTGTTCATGAAATTAAAAAGTATCAGGGCGAAATGCTTGAATATTTTGAAAATTCATATTTTGAAATTATCAGCGAAATAAATGATAAGAAAGTGCTTACTGATGAGCTTAAAGATAAAATTCTTGAGGCTGTTGATAATTTCAGAAAGGTAAAAAATGGCTAACGCAAGAGAAATTTTAGGCAGAATTAAGTCTATTAAAGACACGAAGAAAATAACAAATGCGATGTATATGGTTTCTTCTTCAAAGCTGCAGAAAGCAAAAAAGGATTTGCAGAATACAGAGCCTTATTTCTTTGAGATACAGGAAAGCATGGCAAAAATGCTGAACTTTGCACCAGAGGTTGGCAGTAAGTTTTTTGACCAGAGGGAGCATAAAAAGGGAGCAGATAGACGAATCGGCTATCTTGTTATAACTGCGGATAAAGGACTTGCAGGTGCTTATAATCATAATGTTATTAAGCTTGCAGAGGAAATTGTGCTGAACGAAGAGGAGGATATGCTTTTTGTTGTCGGCCAGGTTGGCAGGCATTATTTTGAAAAGCAAAGTATTCCGATTGATATTAATTTCAATTATACAGCGCAGAATCCAACAATGAACCGTGCAAGGCATATAGCTGAAAAGCTGCTTGATATTTTTCTTGACGGTCAAATTGATGAGCTTTATGTCATTTATACAAGAATGGTTAATTCAATGACGGTTGAACCGGTGTCTACAAAAATTCTGCCGCTCAAGGAAATGAAATCTGAAGCGTCAGATCAGAATAATCATTATGAAAATGCAAGGTTTGAACCGAATGTTCAAACAGTTTTTGATAGTATAGTTCCGAGTTATGTTGCAGGCTTTATTTATGGTGCATTGATTGAATCCTATTGCAGCGAGCATAATGCGCGTATGATGGCAATGCAAACTGCAACGGATGCTGCAACAGATATGATAAAGCAGCTCGGAATTCAGTATAACCGTGCAAGGCAGGCAGCAATAACGCAGGAAATAACCGAGGTTATTGCAGGCTCTAAGGCACAAAAAAATAAATAATAAAAGCCGCTTCTGCGGTTTCTGTTAGGAGGAAATCCTAAATGAATAATGGTAAAATAGTTCAGATAATGGGCCCTGTTGTCGATGTTGAGTTTGACGGAACGCTTCCGAAGCTGAAGGATGCTCTTGAGGTTGAGGTAAACGGCAAAAGGCTTGTTATGGAGGTTTCTCAGCATATAGGCAAAAAAACAGTAAGATGTGTTATGCTTTCTGCTTCTGAGGGGCTTCATAAGGATATGGAGGTTGTTGCCAAGGGCGGCTCTATCTCTGTTCCCGTCGGCAGAAAATGCCTCGGCAGACTTTTCAATGTTGTTGGCGAAACAATAGACGGGCTTGAGGATTTAAGCGATACAGAGCATTGGGAAATCCACAGAAATCCTCCAAGCTTTGAGGAGCAGTCTGCAAATGTTGAAATTCTTGAAACAGGTATCAAGGTTATAGACCTTTTAACGCCTTATGTTAAGGGCGGTAAAATCGGTCTTTTCGGAGGTGCCGGTGTTGGTAAAACAGTTCTTATTCAGGAGCTTATAACGAATATAGCAAATGAACACGGCGGATATTCTATATTCACAGGTGTCGGAGAGCGTTCAAGAGAGGGTAATGACCTCTGGAACGAAATGAAAGAATCGGGCGTTATTGAGAAAACAGCGCTTGTTTTCGGTCAGATGAATGAACCGCCGGGAGCGCGTATGCGTGTTGCTGAAACGGGATTAACAATGGCAGAATATTTCCGTGATGTGCAGAATCAGGATGTGCTTTTGTTTATTGATAATATTTTCCGTTTTGTTCAGGCTGGTTCAGAGGTTTCTGCGCTTCTTGGAAGAATTCCGTCTGCCGTTGGTTATCAGCCAACGCTTGCAACGGAAATGGGCGAATTGCAGGAAAGAATTGCTTCAACGAAAAACGGCTCTATTACCTCTGTTCAGGCAGTTTATGTTCCTGCCGATGACTTAACAGACCCTGCCCCTGCAACAACCTTTGCGCATCTTGATGCTACAACTGTTCTTTCAAGAAAGATTGCTGAAAAGGGTATTTATCCTGCTGTTGATCCGCTTGAATCAAACAGCCGAATTCTTGAAGCAGATACAGTCGGCGAAGAGCATTATAATGTTGCAAGAAGAGTACAGGAGTATTTGCAGAAATATAAAGAGCTTCAGGATATTATTGCAATTCTTGGTATGGAAGAGCTTTCCGAAGAGGATAAAACAACTGTATTCCGTGCAAGAAAAATTGAAAAATTCCTTTCTCAGCCATTCCATGTTGCTGAAATGTTTACAGGCTTAAAGGGTGTTTATGTTCCCGTTGCTGAAACCGTTAAGGGCTTTAAGGCTATTCTTGACGGCGAGGTTGATGATGTGCCGGAAGCTGCCTTCTTTAATGCAGGCACGATTGAAGATGTGCTTGAAAAGGCAAAGAATATGAACTGAGAGGCGGTAAATTATGAAAACTTTTAAACTAAAAATTGTTGCATCAAATAAAGTTTTCTATGATGGCGAATGTCAGAGCCTTACAATTCCGTATATAGACGGCGGTTCAATGTCTTTTCTTGCAAATCATGAGAATATTGTTATCCCTCTTGATAACGGCGAAATGAAGATAAAAACCGATAAGGATGAAATTATCGAAGCCTTTGTTGGCGATGGCTTTATCGAATTTCTGAACAATGAGGCGCTTATTGTGTGTGTTTCTGCCGAACTTCCGGAGGAAATTGATAAAAGGCGAGCAGAAGAAGCCAAAATCAGAGCGGAAGAAAAATTGCGCCAGAAGCAAAGCCAGATTGAATACAATGTTTCAAAGGCAAACCTTTCAAGAGCTATGGAAAGAATTAAGGTTAAAAACAGGCATGAAATATAAAAATAGGGAAGCATATTTTGTGCTTCCCTGATTGTTTATTTAGGAGAAAACCAAAATGATAAAACTTATTGCAATGGATTTAGACGGAACGCTTATGGCTCCCGATCATATAACAGTAACGGAAAAAACAAAGGCTGCTTTGGAAAAAGCGCACGATATGGGCATCAAAACCGTTATTGCAACAGGCAGAACGCTGTCGGTTATCAATGATGTACTCAAACAGGTGCCTTTTGTTGATTATGTCATCTATTCTAATGGTGCTGTTGTGTATGATAGGTGTAAAGGCAAAAACATTTACACAAGCTGTATGCCTGCAAAGGTTGCAGAAAGGGTAGTTGATATTCTTGAAAGCTATCCTGTTTATTATGAGCTATATGCAAATGGTGTTTCAAACACGCAGGAAAGCAAAGCAGGCTTTTTCAAAAATAAGGATTTGCCGCCTGAATTTCTTGAATTCTATATGAAAAGCCTTGTAAACCACGATAATTTAAGCGAATTTGCAAAGCATAATGAAATTGAAAAGATTAATATGTTTTATTTTGATGGCGAATTCTATGATGAAATCAAGGAAAAATTGTTTGAAATCGAGGATATCGCAAAAACCTCTCCTGTTTCAGGCGATATTGAAATGACTTATAAAGGCGTAAATAAGGGCGTTGCATTGGAAAACATGTGTAAAGAATTATGCTTTACACCAGAAGAGGTTATGTCTTTCGGCGATGCAGACAATGATATCGAAATGCTGCAGTTTGCAGGCTACGGAATTGCTATGGGAAATGCCTCGGATGATTGCAAAAAAGTTGCAAAATATGAAACACTCTCAAATGGAGAGGACGGAATTGCGGCAGCAATAGAAAAATTTATCTTCAATGCTTCAAAACCAAAGCTTCTTGTTTCTGCCTGCTTGCTTGGCGAGAATTGCAAATATAACGGCGGTAATAATTATACAGAAGAGGTTGCAAATTTAAAGGATAAGTTTGATTTGATTCCAATCTGCCCCGAATGCTTCGGCGGGCTACCGATTCCAAGAGTGCCAAATGAAATTATAAACGGCAGAGCGATTTCCAAAAACGGAGAGGATTTTACAGCCGAATATGAGGATGGCGCAGAAAAAACGCTTTATATCGCAAATGAATGCAATTGCGGCTATGCCGTTTTGAAAGAGAGAAGCCCCTCCTGCGGGTTCGGAAAAATTTATGACGGCTCGTTTACGGGTACGCTTGTAGACGGAAACGGCATTACTGCTGATTTGCTGGATCAAAATGATATTTGCATTTTTGGCGAAAGTCAAATTAATAAGCTTCTTGATCTGTTTGATTTTTAATCTGATTTATTTCAACAGAAATCGTAAATAGGCATTGTTTACAGACAATGCCTATTTTTTTTAGCTATTATGTCAAGTGCTTTTTATCCAGCAATAATATATAATTTTTATGTTATATATTTTATATATTCGGAGGGATAAATTTGGCTAATACAGATACAAAAGAAATACGCTATGTCGGCGTAAAAGAAAACCTTGCCTACGGCTTTGCAAATGCAGGGCAGGTTTTTGGTTATAATCTTGTTGCGGGCGGCTATCTTTCTTTGTTCTTTACAAAGGTATTCGGAATTCCGGCAGCGGCTGTTTCAACAATGATTTTGTTTTTAGGCTTTTGGGATGCAGTAAACGATCCGCTTATGGGAAGCATTATTGATAAAACAAGAACAAGATATGGAAAATTGCGTCCGTATCTTATCCTTGTTCCGCTTCCACTGGCAATTACAACGATATTGCTTTTTGCAGGTCCTGAAATTCTTGCAGATACAAAATCAACAACAATCAAAATCATATATATGTATATTTCCTATTTCATATGGGAATTTTTCTACACGCTTGGCGATGTTCCGTTCTGGAGCTTAAGTACGGCTATTTCGCCGAATCCTAATGACAGAACAAGAGCAATTTCTTCTGCAAGATTTATTTCAAGCATACTCGGCGGTTTGTCCACAACCTTCCTTGTTGTTATGATGGATTTAAGTAATAACGGCACATGGAAGCTTACGCTTTCTCAGGATTTTCTTATTCTTGCAGTTATAGCAGGCACCTTTGGTATGGGTCTGTTTTCTCTTGCAGGTTGGAAAACAAAGGAAAGAGTTGTTCAGACGGTTAAAGAGCCTTCCATTATAGACGGCTTTAAGGTGCTCTTTAAAAATAAACCGCTTATGCTTATAATCTGCTCTAATCTTATCGGCACACTCGGCGGTCTTGCAGGCGTTTTCCAAACCTATTATTATTCAGAGGTTTTGAATCTGAATTCAGCAGTAATCTGGATAAATCTTCCGGGAACAATTTTCGGCTTCCTTACATATCTTCTGATTCCAAAGCTGAAGAAAAAGTTTGATAACAGGCAGATTGTTATTCTTAATCTGGTTTGCCGTATGGTAACAGCAGTTGTTGTATTTGTAGTTGGTCTGAAATTCTATAAGTCAAATGTATTGGTTGTTTCCATTCTTCTTATGATTCAGAACTTTATATTCAGCTTCTTTAACACTATTAATATGGTTATCCCAACAGAAATGATTGGCGATACAGTTGATTATATGGAATGGAAAACAGGCGAAAGAAACGAGGGTGTAAGCTTCTCTGTTTTAACCTTCCTCGGTAAGCTTACTGGCTCTGTTTCAACCTCTATCGGAACGGCACTTCTTCCTGTTATCGGCTTAACCTTTGTTGAGGTTTCAGCAACAGAACGAATAGCTGTTAAAGGGGATTATACTGATTTGTGGATTTGGGCGCTTTATATCCTTGTGCCTCATATGCTGAGTCTGCTTTCGGTTGTACCGTATCTCTTCTATGATTTAAGAGGGGATAAGCTTGCTCAGATTCGTTCTGATTTAAAGAAAAGAAGAGAAGAGCTTTCAAAAGAAGTGTCAGAGGAGGTTGATGAAAATGAGTAATTGCCCGAAATGTAATAAGAAAATAGGCGCATTCTATTTCAAACAGACCTGCCCGCATTGCAATGCAAATTTAATGTATTATGATTTTGATAATAGATTAAAAGAGGATGCGGCAAAGGCTGAAAAGGAATGGAACGCTGTTGAAAATTTTGGAAACGGAATTAAGAATTCAGCAATCGGCTCTCTGCCTGCAATCGCAAGATTGATTATGTTTATCGCGCCTATTGTTGCGCTTCTTATGCCAACCTTTAAAATTAATGATAGTACGATAAATCTTATTTCAATCATTAAGCAGGTAATCGCTTCTTCGTCTGATGTTTTCGGAAATAAGGCAATGCTGTTTGCATTTGTTACCTTTGCAGTGGCAATTGTTTTCACTCTTGTAAACCTCGTTATTTCTCTGCTTTCCTTTACGAAAAATGGATTGGTAAGAAATGTTGTTATCTCGGCAATCGGCTTAGTTGCTTTTGTTGGTGTTGGTATAGCGGCATCTGTTGCAGGCGCAGCAATCTGCCTGTTCGGCGGACTTTATGTTGCTACTGTATTAATGGCAATAACAATTGCTCTTCATTTTGCAGTTAATAAAAAGTTTAAGGACAAATAATATGAAGATAAGTGATATTAATATACGAGATCCGTTTGTGCTTTTTGAGGATAATAAGTATTATCTGTATGGTACAAGAGCAAGGGATTTCGGCTGTAAAACAGGCGGCTTTGATGTTTATACATCTGATGATCTTGTTGATTGGAGTAAACCGATAGAGTGCTTCAATTCTGCTGAAGCCGGCTTTGATAGAGAGGTAAACTGGGCGCCTGAGGTGCATAAGTATAAAAATGCTTATTATATGTTTGCAACCTTTACAAGAGAAAATGGTTTAAGAGGTACATTTTCTCTGAAAGCAGAAAGCCCGCTTGGTCCGTTTGTTCCGCATAGCCCAAAGGTGTTAACGCCGGATGAATGGGAATGTCTGGACGGCACGCTTTATATTGATAAAAAGGGAAATCCTTATCTTGTTTTCTGCCACGAACATACGCAGATTATAGACGGTACGGTTTGCTATGTCCGCCTTAGTGATGATTTAACTGAAGCGGTTTCCGAACCTGTAACCTTGTTCAGCGGTTCATCGCCGTATTATATCGAAGAAAAGGCAGAGGGCGAGCATTATATAACGGACGGTCCGTTTATGTATAGAACATCGAACGGCGATTTGCTGATGATATGGTCAACCTTTATCAATCATCAGTATGCGCAGTGCCTTGCTAAATCTGATAACGGCGAAATTGATGGTAACTTTGTTCATCTTCCGCCGCTGATTACAAATGACGGCGGGCATGGAATGCTGTTTGATAGTAAAGAAGGCTTGATGCTTACCTTCCATACACCGAACCAAACAAACTTTGAACGCCCAACCTTTAAGAAAATTAAAGATATCGGCAGTTCGATAGAAATTGTATAAAATTTAAGGAGCAGCGTAAAGCTGCTCCTTTTTTAATTGATATAATACTTAGCTTGTGCGTTCCATAGTTCGTTGTATTTTCCGTTCTTTTCAATCAGCTGTTGATGTGTACCTGTTTCAACCAATTCAGCTTTGTCAAATACGGCAATATTGTTGCAGAACGCACAGCTTGATAATCTGTGTGAAATATAGATTGCAGTTTTATTTTCAACAAAGGAATTAAATCGGCTGTATATTTCATGTTCGGCAATCGGGTCAAGCGCAGCTGTTGGCTCGTCAAGAATAACAATCGGTGCATCCTTGTATAAGGCTCTTGCAAGTGCAAGTTTCTGTGCCTCGCCGCCTGAAATCTCAACACCTGCTTTGTCTAAATCTTTATAAAGATAAGTGCGTTCCTTGTTTTCCATTTTCAGCACTCTGTCTTTAATATTTGCCTCATCAAGCACCTTATAAAGCTTATTGTAATCGTATTCTTCGCCTGCTGAAATGTTTTGCGAAAGTGTTGTTGAAAAGATTTTGAAATCCTGAAAAACAACAGAATACAGGCGCATTATGCTTTCTTTTGAGTATTCCTTAATGTTGATGCCGTTAATCAGTATTTCGCCGTCTGTAACATCATAGAGCCTGCAAAGCAGTTTGATAAATGTTGTTTTGCCGCTGCCGTTTCTGCCGACAACTGCAAGATTTTCGCCGTTATTTATTTTTATATTGATATTCTTTAAAGAATAGTTTTTGGCATTCGGATATTTAAAAGAAACATTTCGGAATTCTATTTCAAATTTATCTGTAAAGTCGATATCCTTTACACCATATTTCATATGATCCTGCGTATCAAGAATTTCAAAATAGCACTTAGCAAGCGGTATAATCTCCTGAAGCTTGCCAAATGTGTTTGCCATCATCATAATGCCGTTTATAATCTGCATAAATGAACCGCAGTACAGCACAAGCGAGCCGATACTGAAAAGCCCGAGCAAGCCTTTAATACCGATAAACAGATAAACACCAAAGCCAACTACTGCACCAAGTATCGCAACAAAGGAGCTTGCCTTTGCCGTGTGCATAGAAATTTTACGGAGTGTTTTTTCGCCGTCTGTTAAAATCTTGCTTGTTGCAATGCTGTCTATTAAATTCTGCTCCTTGTAAATTCTGATTTCCTTGCCTGTTCTGTAATCTCCGAAAATATCAAGAAAGGAATAGAAAATCCTGTCCAGCTCAGCGTAGCTTTCATTTGCCTTTAAATAAGATTTGTTTATGTTTACCGCAACAAGAAGAATGATAACCGCCATTGCGAGGATTGCACTGATTATTGTAATCAGGAAAATCGGCTTTTCAAAAAAGGTATCTCCTGTTCTGGTAAACCCAACTTTAAGAAGCGGGAAGATGATAATAACGGAAATAATTAAAGTAAATAAGCCGTTTAAAAATCTGTATGTTGTCCACACAAAATAGGGGAAGCGGGACCATCTGCTTTTTTCGGCTTCCTCGTGCTTGTGGATAAGCTCTTTATATTCGCTGTTTTCAAGCTTCTGATATTCTGTTTTGAATAGCTTGGATGCAACCTTTTTGTTTTCCTTGTTCAGCAAAAGATTTCTTAAATTCTGGCTGTATTCATCCAGAAAGCTGCCAAGGAAAAACAGGATAAAGTTTATTGCAACGGCAATCGTTATGTAGAGCATAACGGTTTTGAAATCCTTGCCGTCACTTAACAGATTTATAATTTTAGCTGTAAACAATATGTTTATAAATGGTTTGAGTGATGAAACGATTGACTGGATGGTTACAGCCGGTAAAACCTTTTTTTCAAGGCTTTGAATTTCCTTGTAGATTTTAAAAACTGTTTTCATATTACGCATTCACAGCCACCTCCGTTTCCTTATAGTAGTAGCTCTGAATCTGATACATTCTGTAATATGCACCCTTTTGTGCCATAAGCTCATCGTGTGTTCCGCTCTCAGCAATTCTGCCGTCTTTAATGAATAAAATTCTGTTGCAGAAGCGTGTTGAAGAAAGCCTGTGCGAAATGAAAAAGGAAATCTTGTTTTCCGTTAATTCATTATATTTCAGATAAAGCTCATTCTCTGAAATCGGATCAAGCGCTGCTGTCGGTTCATCAAGAATGAGAACAGGCGCATTTTTGTAAACAGCCTTTGCAAGAAGCAATTTCTGCTTTTCTCCGCCGGAAAAATCAACTGCGTTTTTGTAAACATTCTTATCCATCAGTGCGTTTTCCTTATCCGGCAAAGCATTTATCTTTTCCAAAATGCCTGCTTTCTTAAATGCAGAATAAAGCTTTTCCTTGTCATATTCTTTCTCGGCGCTGATGTTTTCAGCAATCGTCATCGGCATAAAGAAATAGTCCTGAAAAACAGCAGAAAACAAATCAAAGTAACTTTCGCTTGAAAAATCTCTGCTGCTTTTGCCGTTAATCAGTATATCGCCGTTTGTAGGATAGTAAAGACCGCAGAGCAGTTTTATTGCCGTTGTTTTGCCTGCTCCGTTTTCGCCAACGATTGCAATGTTTTCGCCTTTGTTTACTTTAAAGGACATATTGTTGATTGTGCTTTTTTCAGCAGACGGATATGTAAATGAAACATCTTTGAATTCAATAGATTCAATCTCACTGAAATCAACATCTGGCTTATCCTTGCTCTCGTTTTCGCTTTCAATATATTTGCGGAAAACTTCGCAGTCGTTCGCACTGCGTTCAATTTTTGAATAGGAAAAAACAAGGTTAACAATCCAGTTTGAAAAGCCTGTTATAATTCCAAAATAAAAAACAAATTCGGAAACGGTTAATCTGCCGTTTGTTACAAGATAAATCAGATATACATACGCAATAAGCTGGCGGATCAGATTTAATACGGCTCTTATTCCGCTTACTGCCGCACTTTGATTTGTGTATTTTGCAATAATCCTTTCAATATCGGCTGTAATTTTAGCAACTGTATAAATAAAATAATCCTGAAAGCCGTATAATTTAATATCCTTGGATGCGTCACTGCTTTTGCTCAATTTATAAAAATAATCAAGCTTTGATGAAAGCTTTGAACTGTCGTCAAGCGTTGCTTTCTGCTTTTTATTTAAAACCTTTAATATGATAAATTCGCCAACGCAGGTTAAAAGAATAAGCAGAATCATAAAAATATTGATTTTATAAATCAAAACGGCAGATGCAATAACGCCGATTATGCAAACAAGAAAATCGTTGCATTCTTCAATGAAATCTGCACCCGAAGAAAAACGAGCGTTATAAAAGGCTTCTGCTCTTTTGTGCAGTTCTCTGCCCTCAAGGCTTTCTATATTTACATAATCAGTCGAAAGATTTTTGCGGAATGCCATAACAGCATAGCGCATTCTTACAATTCTTGCGCCGCCTCTGATAAGCTCCTTCATAAACGGATCCATCCATATGGTAAAGGTTAAGAGCAGGCTTAAAAGTGCAACAACAAGAATTAACCGCTCTGTTGTAACGCCCTTTTCAATGCAGTCTATCATAGCCTTTGGTATGTATGCTGTTACAATCGGCTGAAGAACAAGAGCTGGCACTCTTACCAGAAAGTATAAAATACTTTTCCTGTCCCATGCTATCCAATTGGAAAGCATGTATTTTATGTTTTTAATCATGATTTTACCCTCAGTTAAGTTTTACTGTTTGTTTACGATAAACAGAGGGGGAGCTGTTCATCATCACAATATCATCATACATAACATTTATCTGCTTGTCAATGTATGTCCCGAATATATTCTTGGCTTTACGGATGAACCGCTTCCCTTAAAAAAAATTAAATTTTTGTTTATATAAAAATAGGTCACAGGTTAATTCCTGTGACCTATTTATTCGGTGCGTCGGGGACGCCGCACCCTACGAATATTAAAATATACTTAATGATATGGATTATCGTAGGGGATGGCGTCCTCGACATCCCGTTTTGCTTTAATTATTTATTTCTCTTTTTCTTTTTTACAACTGCGGTAATAATTCCTGCGGCTGCAACGAGTACAACTGCACCGATACTGCCGCCGATTACGCCTGGTAAAAACTTATGCGTGTATTCATAATAGCCGTGCTTATCCTTATAGGTCGGCTTAACCTGATAGCCAAGTATATCCTCAGCTTTCAAAACTTGCGTGCTGAAATTTTTTAAATCATTTTCGCGCAGGGTAATTGTTCTTGCTCCGTGATTCCAGCCGTAGCTGTAATAGCCTGCAGCAGGCACAGCGCCAAGATAAATTCCGTCTACCATTCCAAGATAATCATTCGGATGATCGTGGCCGAAGAATGCGCCGATAATATCGCCCTGTTCTTTCCATGATGTAAACTGATCATGCTGAACATCAGCAGGGCAGGGACCTTCTTCAAAGCTTCCCTGTATAACATCCGATGAAGCTTTCCAGTATTTATCTTTGAACATTGCAGTGTTGCCGTGAACATAGCCTGATGTTGGCTTGTCAACAGATTCTGCAAGCTGATAAACCTCAGGCACTGCAATATGCTGGAAAAGTAATGCAGGAAGCGGTGTACCGCCGTTTGCTTTCTTAAGCTGGTTTGATGTTTTTATGTACCATTCCTGCTGGTCCGGCTGAACAAAGCCGTAGCCGTCTGCATAATAAGGGTTTGAATCCATAAGCCAAAGGTTGAAAATGTCTTTTTCACCTTTGCTGTCCTTAATCAAAAGGTTGTATGTTCCACCGCCTGTAAGCTCATCGCGCTCAATAGCAAGGCAGTTTGGGAATTCCTGATAAACGGAAAGCATATATTCCTTTGCTTCCTCTTCCGTCATCTTGTTGTTTTCATCGCAAAGCCCCTCGTGGTCGTGGTTGCCGTAAACCATAGCAAACGGAATGCCTCTTTGTGCAACAGGCTCAATAATCTTTCGGATTGCTGTTGCAGTTTTTTCTTTTGTAACACCCTTGAACCAACAAGTGTTGTCCCCAAGGAAGATAACTAAATCCGGGTTTTCTCTGTTCAGGCTGTTGTTGATGATTTCAAGCATTTCATTTTGCGGCTCGTCTGTATCCTGCGTATCTGAAATACAAAGAATTTTAAATTCGCCGCTTTCGTTAAATTTAAGCATTTGGCTTACCTCCGTGCTTCTCGGTGTTGGTGCTGCAAGTGCGGTAATCGGAAGTGCCGCTGCTGCAAGCATTGTGCAACTCATAAGTATGGCTGCCGTCTTTTTAAAAAGGTTCATATATTTCCTCCTGCAGTATGATACTTTAACTACATTTTATATGATTTTGTGTTTTTAAGCAATAAGAATTATAGAAATTGTTTTGATAATATGTTAAAATGATAGCAGGCGGTGATTGTATGAAAC
>JAIDLO010000063.1 GCA_029050995.1 Eubacterium sp.
CAAGCATTTTGGTGCTACGCAGTTTAAATTGTGCTGATTTGTTCTTAATCAAGGCACAAAAACGCAGGAATACTTTGCGTTTTCCGAGGCTTTTTAACGCAGAGTAAGGGCAAATCAGCCAATTTAAACCACAGTTCGGATTACTCTCTATTGCCTAACTTACTTGACAATTAAATAAATATAATATATTATATATTTAATTTTAGAGATCGGAAAAAATATTTCAGTAAAGGAGAAAATTGAATGTCAAAACAGAATACGCCATACGATAAAAGTGCCGGCGGAAAACGGAATTCCAAAAAGCGCTACTATACTTATCGTAAGGTTAATAAAAAGTCATCACTCCGCCTGCCGCAGCCGAAGGAGTCTGTTCGTGTTGCATTTTTGGGCGGTATGAATGAAATCGGAAAGAATATGACAGTTTATGAATATAAAAATGATATGTTCATAGTAGACTGCGGTCTTGCTTTCCCGGGCGAAGAGCTTCCGGGTGTTGACCTTGTAATTCCGGATTTCACATATATTGAAAAAAATATCAGCAGAATCAGAGGTCTGATTATTACGCATGGTCATGAAGACCATATCGGCGGTATTGCATATCTTCTCAAAAAGGTAAGCATTCCTATATACGCAACCAAGCTTACAATCGGGTTAATCAAAGGAAAGCTCAAGGAGCATAATCTTCTCGACAGTGCTAAGCTTGTTGAGATTAAACCGCATGATAATATAACACTCGGCTCATTCAATATTGAGTTAATTCATGTAAATCATTCTATTCCGGATGCAGTTGGCCTTGCAGTCAGATGTCCGGCAGGTATTCTGATTCATACAGGCGATTTTAAGATTGATACAACACCTGTTGACGGAGATATGATTGATTTAACAAGATTTGCAGAATATGGAAAAAAAGGCGTTCTCGCTCTTTTCCAGGATTCAACAAATGCCGAACGCCCGGGCTATACTATGAGCGAAAAAACAGTTGGAGAATCGTTTGTAAATCTGTTCCGCAAAGCAGGGAAAAGAAGAATCGTTGTTGCAACCTTTGCATCCAATATACATCGAGTTCAGCAGATTATTGATGTTGCAAAGCAGTCTAAGCGTAAGGTTGCCGTTGTAGGAAGAAGCCTTGAAAATCTTGTTCAGGTTGGGGAAGAGCTTGGCTATCTGAATGTACCTAAGAATATTCTTATTAATATTGACAATATCAACAATTATGAGGATGAACACCTTGTTATTATAACAACAGGCTCACAGGGCGAGCCTATGAGTGCTTTAACAAAAATGGCATATGGCGAACACAGAAAGGTTGCCGTTTCGCCGAATGATTATGTTATTATATCCGCAACGCCAATCCCCGGCAATGAAAAAATGGTTGGCAATGTTGTTAATGAGCTGATGAAGCGCGGCATTGAAGTCATTTATGAAAAAATGTATGAGGTTCATGTTTCCGGCCATGCTTGCCAGGAAGAATTAAAGCTTATGATGGGCATTGTTAAGCCTAAGTATTTTATCCCTGTTCACGGCGAGCAAAAGCATCTTCAGAAGCACGCTATGCTTGCACAGTCTATGGGCATACCAAATGATAAAATATATGTAGGCAACATAGGGGATTATATTGAGATTTCAGAGGACGGAATTAAAAATCTTGACAGTGTTCCAAGCGGTGAAATCTATGTTGACGGTATCGGTGTCGGCGATGTTGGCAATATTGTTCTGAATGACAGAAAGCGTCTTTCACAGGATGGTTTAATTATTGTTGTTGCTACTATTAATACCTTTACGGGTATGATTGAAAGCGGACCGGATATTGTCAGCCGAGGATTTGTTTATGTTCGTGAAAACGAAGATTTAATGAATTCAGCGCGTGATCTGGCATGTCAGATTATTGATGAAACTTATGACAGAAGATATCATGATTGGAATGCTGTTAAAGCAAAGCTTCGTGATGAGATTTCACATCTTATGTATGAAAAAACAAAGCGCAGCCCTATGATATTGCCTGTCCTTATGGAAATATAGGAGGAAATACAAATGAAAGTTATTTTAAAAGCTGATGTTAAAAGCCTTGGTAAAAAAGGCGAGCTTGTTACTGCTTCCGATGGATATGCACGCAATTTCCTTTTCCCAAGGGGATTAGCTGTTGAAGCAAATGCAGCCGCTATGAATGATTTTAATAATAAAGAAAATGCCAAGAAATTCCACAAGCAGGAAGAGATTAAAGCTGCTCAAGCCGATGCGGATAAGCTTGAGGGAAAAACCTTTAAGTTAACAGCTAAAGCAGGTGCTAACGGAAAGCTTTTCGGCTCCGTAAATGCTAAAGATGTTGCAGCAAAGATTAAAAATGATTTGGGAATTGAAATTGATAAACGCAAAATCTCTATGGAGGATATTAAGCAGTTCGGCATGGTAACGGCTGAAGTTAAAGTTTATCAGGGAATTACTGCAAAAATTTATGTTCAAGTAACTGAAGCATAATTATTTTATAAATTTTAAGGATGTATTAAAATGCCTGAAAATACCAATATTTCAAATTCAACATTGCTTCCGTACAATCTGGATGCAGAGCAATCAGTACTTGGCTCAATCTTGATTGAACCGACCTGTATGGAGCAAATTATAGATAAGCTTAAAGCAGAATACTTTTATCTTCCACAGAATCAAAAGATTTTCAGCTCAATGGTAACCATGTTTGCAGGTTCAAAAGCACAGATAGACCCTGTTGTTATTGCTGATATGCTTGTTAAGGAAGGTCTTTATGATGATGCAGGCGGAAGAGAATATCTGTTGTCTTTAAGAGATAGTGTTCCGTCTACAGCCAATATTGTTGCGTATGCAAAAATAGTTGAAGAACAGTACTATTTAAGAACGCTTATAACCGTTTCCAATAAGATTATCAATGATGCGCAGGGCGGAGAAGTTGAAGTTGATAAGCTTCTTGCTTCCGCAGAACAGCAGATTTATGATATAAGCCGAGGTAAAGAAGTCAGCGGACCAAGAAAGATTTCGGATGTTATCATTAATGATGTGTATGATAATCTTTATAAGATTACTGGCGAGGATAAAGAACAGTATAAAGGTGTATCAACAGGCTTTTCAACGCTTGATAAATACATAACAGGTCTTAATAAATCAGACTTTATTCTTATTGGTGCTCGTCCTGCAATGGGTAAAACATCATTTGCGCTTAATCTGGCGCAGAATGTAACAATGTACGGCAAAAAGAAATGTGTATTCTTCAGCCTTGAGATGTCTAAGAAACAGCTTGCAGACAGGCTTCTTGCTTCATTTGCAGGTATTCCAAGCCAGAAGCTTTTAACAGGAGAGCTTGATAAGGATGAATGGGCAAGGCTTGGTAATGCTGCCGGTGCATTTATTGATGTTGAGCTTTATCTTGATGATACGGCTTCCATAACTGTTCCGGAAATCAAATCAAGAGTTATGCGAATGAAAAATGTTGATATCATAATTATCGACTATTTGAGCCTTATTCAATCCGCAACAAAAAGAGATAACAGAGCGCAAGAGGTTTCCGAAATTACAAGGCATTTAAAAATGCTTGCAAAAGACCTTATGATTCCTGTTGTATGCTGTGCACAGTTAAACCGTGGAACAGAAGGTCGTGGAAAGAGCCATAAGCCACAGCTTTCCGATTTAAGAGAATCAGGCTCAATCGAGCAGGATGCCGATATTGTTATGTTCCTTTATCGTGAGGAATACTATAAAGGCGAGCTTGATGAGGAAAAGCAGGAAGATGTTGATATTTCAAAAACTGAGCTTATTGTTGCAAAAAACAGACACGGCCCTACAGGCTCAATTGAAATGACATTTGATAAAGAATTTACTCGATTCAGAACGATTGATAAGCAATATGAAAACTAATTTATTTGATAAAATTAATATTGAAAACTTTGTTGCTGAAAATGATGTTATTCTGATTGCGCTTTCGGGCGGTGCTGATTCCATTTTTCTTGCTGAATATTTTAAATCAATTAAAGATCAATATTCGCTGACGCTCAAGGCTGCTCATATTGAGCACGGTATAAGAGGGCAGGAGAGTATGGATGACTGCAGGTTTGTTGAAAAGTACTGCCGTAAAAGTGATATTGAATGCTTTACTCTCCATATCAATGCACCTGCTGAAGCCAAAAAAGCGGGCAAGGGTATTGAAGAATACAGCAGAGAAAAGCGATATGCATTTTTCAATTCTATTGAATGTGATAAAATTGCAACTGCACATAATTTATCAGATAATATTGAAACGCTGATTTTTCGCCTTGCTAGGGGTACATCCGTTAAAGGTTTATGCGGAATACCGCCAAAGAGAGATAAAATTATAAGACCTCTTCTGCGCTTAACTGGAAATGAAATCAGACAGTATCTTGATGAAAACAATATAAGCTATTGCGTTGATTCAACAAATATAGATAATGCTTACAATAGAAATCATATCAGAAATAATATAATTCCGCTTCTTTCAAAACTCAATGACAATTATGCGTTATCTTTTGAAAGACTGATCGAAAGTTTGAATGAAGACAATGATTTTGTAGAAGCTGAAGCTGAAAAATGCTTTGATATTGTTTGCAGCAATAACATAATAGATATTGAAAAAATCAATCAATATCCTATTGTAATACAGAAGAGAATTATAATCAGATATTTCGCTGAACATCATATTTCATTGAATGAATATAAAATTCGCAATATTGTTCAATTAATTAAAAATCCCGGTAAATTTCAAATCAGCGGTAATATCTATGCTGTTTCAAATAAAAAGGAATTAAGAATTGCAGATTTTTCTGAAAAAAACGATAGATTTGTTTTTGAAAAAGAAGTATGCAGTATTAATGATTTTTTAAATAAATATGAATTATCGGGTAAACAG
>JAIDLO010000064.1 GCA_029050995.1 Eubacterium sp.
TTTAAACAATTCGTTAAGATACTGTGGCAGCGATACACGTGACACGTGAGAGGTTGATTTTGCGAGCCAGCTATCTGAATTATGTGATGATGCTTGCAGTTATAGTAGTCATTTTTCAGAAAGACTAACTAGGCTTTTAAGTGCTAATAGTATTCGTTTATCTGATAAGGATTTTTTACACTTACAGCTTACATTGAAAGTTATTTATTTCGATAGGCTGATGCATCGTATCGATAATTCGGCAAAATCTGTAGATAAGGAGATTCTTTGGAGTAATAATATTTCCGATTTTCTTCTTCGTGAATGTAAGGTAAATGGGGTAGACTGCATTGTCTGCGTGCTGGACGGAATGGTTGATTCGCTGCAGCTTTCGCATATGATTATGGCGCCAATGCTGAATTATAAGGGCAAGGAAAAAACAAACGCAGAGCTGTTTGAAACGCTTAAAACCTGTGTTGTAAATTCTCTTGAATTAAGCGAGATAACAACCTTTGAGGATGTGCATTTCTTTCTTGCTTCTGGGTTTGCCATTGTTTTTGTGGATGGTGTTTCAAAATGCCTTTCTCTCGGTATTCAGGGCTTTGTAAAAAGACAAACGGATGAACCGCCTACGGAATCGGATATTAAGGGTGCCAAGGAATGCTTTACGGAAACGCTGAATGATAACAAGGCGATTATACGCCGAAGAATCAAAACGCCGAATTTGAAATTGAAACAGCTCAAGATTGGCGAAGAAACGAAAACCTCTGTTGTTATTGCCTATATAAAAGGCGTTGCGGAGGATACTTTGATATCCGATGTAGAAAAAAGAATAACGGAAGCCCCAATCCGAAATCTGCAGGATTTCGGCGAGCTTTCTACCTTTCTTGATTCCGAAGTCAATTCCTATTTTTCGGCTGTCGGCAACACGGAAAGGCCGGATACACTCTGCTCAAAGCTGCTTGAGGGCAGAATTGCGGTTATGATGGATGGCTCGCCGTTTGTTATTTATGTACCTTATCTTTTTACCGATTCGTTTTCAACTGTTGATGATTATGATAATCTGCCGTTTTATGCTACTTTAAACAGGCTTTTAAAATATTTTGCTTTTGTTATGTCTATCGGGCTTCCGGGCTTTTATGTTGCAACGGGAACCTTTCATCAGGAGCTTATACCAACCTCACTTATGTTTACCATTGCATCAGCTGAAGCAACAATACCGTTTTCGTTGATGCAGGAGGGGCTGATTGTGCTTGTCCTGTATGAAATTATGCGCGAAGCGGGAATAAGGCTGCCGAAAATGATAGGGCATGCGGTTTCCATTATCGGTGCGCTGGTAATCGGCGATGCGGTTGTTAATGCGGGCTTGGTGGGTACGCCGATGCTTGTTGTTGTTGCGATAACAGCGATTGCCTCGTATGTTATTTATCCGCTTTATGAAAGCATATCCGTGCTGAGAATTCTGTTTATTCTGCTTGGCGGCTTTACGGGCATTTACGGTATTGTTCTCGGCACCTGCGTAATCTGTGTGAATATTGCTGCGCTCAATCCTTACGGTGTGCCGTATTCTGCGCCTGTTTCTCCGCTTAATGCAAAGAGTATCGGCGATATTTTTTATCGTGAAAGCTGGCGTAAGCTTGCAAAGCGTAAGGTTAGAATCCAGAATTTAAGAGGTGCTGATATTGACTAAATATAAAAAAGGAAAAATATCTCCGTTCAGCTTGTTTGCAATGTTCTTTGTCAGCCGTGTGCTTGTTGTATTTACAGTCTGCAATGCAACCTCGCTTGGCAAATATTCTTCTGATTTGCTGATCAGTGTTGGTATCGGGCTTGCCCTTTCGGTGCTTCTGTCCCTGCCTGCCGTATATCTTGTTAAAAAGAAAAGAAATATACTGGAGCAAAAGTGGCTTTCCGTATTGTATGGGATTTATTTTCTGTTTCTTGGTGCTGTGTCAATCGGAAGATTTTCGTTTTTTGCTTCAATAGAATTGAATGAAGAAACGCGATCCTTGTTTTTTGCATCAATCATTATTGTTGCCTGTATGTATGCTGCGTGGCTCGGTGTTGAGCCGATTTCACGCTTTGGCTCGTTTATTTTTGTTGTAACGATTCTTGGAGTTTTAAGCGTTGTCGGCTTCGGTTTGTCCGATTTTTCAATATTAAATCTTTTTCCGTTTTCGCGAAATGAAATCCCGAATGTATTTATCAATTCGCTGAGCTTTGCCTGTGAAACAAGCGAGATCTTGC
>JAIDLO010000065.1 GCA_029050995.1 Eubacterium sp.
TGAGAAAATCCGGAAATTATTTTGCGCTTCTTGTTAAAGGCGATTCCATGATTAACGCTCACATTTTAGACGGCGATATTGTTATTGTTGAGCAAACCCCTGTTGCAAGCAACGGAGAAATCGTTGTTGCCCTGATTGATGACGAGGCAACCGTTAAACGCTTTTATAAAGAAAACGGCCGTTTCCGTCTTCAGCCTGAAAATGACGAATACGAACCGATTATTGTTGAAGAGCTTGCCATTCTCGGCAGAGTTGCAACCGTTATCAGAAATTATTGATAACAAAGCTTTTCGGTAATACTATAATATAATGTAATAAAATATGGAGTGAAAAAAATGAGTGAATGCAGTCATGATTGTTCTTCCTGTTCTCAGAATTGCGGAGAACGCGAAAAGCCACAGAGCTTTCTGAAACCAATGAACAAATATTCAAACATCAAAAAGGTTATCGGCGTTGTAAGCGGCAAGGGCGGCGTTGGCAAAAGCCTTGTTTCCTGCCTGCTTGCTTCCAAATGCGCAGAAGCCGGACTCAAGGTCGGCGTGCTTGATGCGGATATTACAGGTCCGTCTGTGCCGAAATCCTTTGGTGTAAACAGCCGTGCTATGCAGGATGAGGAATGCTTGCTTCCGAATGTAACAAAAAACGGCATTAAAATTATGAGCATCAATCTTCTGCTTGAGGATGTAAATTCTCCTGTGATCTGGAGAGGTCCCGTTATCAGCGGTGTTATCGAGCAGTTCTGGACAGATGTCCGCTGGGGCGAGCTTGATTATCTTTTTGTTGATATGCCGCCGGGAACAGGCGATGTTGCCTTAACCGTTTTCCAGAGCCTTCCGATAGACGGTGTTGTTATTGTTTCTACACCGCAGGATCTTGTTAAAATGATTGTAAACAAGGCGCTTAATATGGCAAAAATGATGCATGTTCCCGTACTTGGACTTGTTGAGAATATGAGCTATTTTGAATGCCCTGACTGCGGCAAGAAGCTTGAAATATTCGGCAAATCAGCCATTGACGAAACTGCGGCAGAGCTGAATTTACCTGTTCTTGCCAAGCTTCCGATCAATCCGGAAATCAACAGACTTGTTGACGAGGGAAGAATTGAAGATGCAGAATGCAAAGAGCTTAATGCATTTATTGAGGCATTGAAGTAAAAATGAACAGAACGCCTTGAACGGCTACGCAAGGCGATTCCTCGTTTTCAGTTATAATTTGTAGCCGGAAAGGCGCGGTAAAATATGGCTAAAAGAGAAGATTATATTTCCTGGGATGAATATTTTATGGGCATTGCACTGCTTTCGGCAATGCGAAGCAAAGACCCAAGCACACAGGTAGGCGCTTGTATCGTAAATCAGGAAAACAGAATTGTAAGCGTTGGCTACAACGGCTTTCCGAAGGGATGCAGTGACGAGGAATTCCCCTGGGAACGAACAGGCGAAAATCTGAACGACACAAAATATCCCTTTGTCTGCCACGCTGAGCTGAACGCAATTCTGAATTCACACGGCAGGGAAATGAGCGGTTCACGCATTTATGTTGCGCTTTTCCCCTGCAACGAATGTGCAAAAGCAATCATTCAGGCAGGCATTACCGAGGTTGTTTACATAAGCGATAAATACCGCGAAACAGACGGATGCCGCGCAAGCCGAAGAATGCTTGAAGCGGCAGGCGTAAAGCTTACACAATTTGAAAGCGCTAAAAAAATTGAAATAGATTTTGATGCAGAAAGGGTTTAACAATGGAAG
>JAIDLO010000066.1 GCA_029050995.1 Eubacterium sp.
ATCATGAAAAATAAAGATAAAAAAATCATTTATATCGGTAAAGCAAAAAAGCTTAAAAACCGTGTTTCGTCCTATTTCGGTTCTCATTCAAACCACTCTTTAAAAGTAATCCGAATGGTTGAAAATGTAGACGATTTTGATTACATTATTGTAGACACTGAATTTGAAGCCCTTGTTCTTGAATGCTCGCTGATTAAGCAGCATATGCCTAAGTATAATATTCTGCTGAAAGACGATAAGGGCTATAACTATATCAAGATTACAAAGGGCGAATTCCCTCGCATTTCCGAATGTAAGCGTATGGAGGATGACGGAGCAACCTATGTAGGTCCGTATATTTCAAACTTTTCCGTTAAGCAGGCAGTTGAGGAAACGCTCAAAATCTTCAAGCTCCCTCGTTGTAATAAACAATTCCCCAGGGATTATGGTAAATCAAGACCGTGCTTAAACGGCTTTATGGGGCTTTGCTCTTCTCCTTGTGCAGGGCGAATAACAAGGGAAGAATATGTAAATAATGTTAATGACGCAATTGCTTTTCTGAAAGGCGGCAGTCAGGCTGCTGTCCGTGAAATGACGCAGCAGATGCAGGAATTGTCTGAAAATCTTCAGTTTGAGGAAGCCGCAAAGCTTCGCGATAGAATAAAGGCAATCAAAAATCTGGATGAAAAGCAAAAGGTTGTTTCTATCAATGTTCCCGAAGAGGATGTTTTTGCCCTTGTAAACGGCAAGAAAAAGGCATGCTTTGAGGTTATTCGTTTCCAAAATGGTAAGCTGACCGATACGGAATATTGGCTGATTGATACTGTAGATAACATTCCCGCAGCCCGCTTTGAGCTGATTGAGCGCTACTATGCTATGAGAGATAGAATTCCGTCCAGAATCGCTGTTGACGGAGAGATTGAGGACGAGGCGCTTCTGCTTCAGTTCCTTGAAAGTAAACGAGGAAAGAAAACAGAGTTTATTCATCCGCAAAAGGGAGAGCACCTGTCTATCGTTAAGATGTGTATTCAGAATGCAACGGAGCATCTTGCACAGAGCGAGGGCAGACTCGGCAGGGAATTTGCTGCTCTTGAAGAGCTTGCAAAGCTCCTTGGATTGCCAAAACCGCCTGAATATATCGAAAGCTACGATATTTCGCATACCTTTGGTGCGGATAATGTTGCAGGAATGGTTGTTTTCCATAACGGCAGACCAATGAAATCTGCCTATAAACGCTTTTCAATTAAAGGCTTTGACGGGCAGAATGATGTTGGCTCAATGAATGAGGTTTTAACCCGCCGTTTTAATCATTATTATAATGACGAAGAGGGCAGTACCTTTAAAATTTTGCCCGATTTGATTTTACTTGACGGCGGTCAGCCGCAGGTAAATGCGGTGCTTCCCGTTGTTGCAAAAATGGGTATAAATGTGCCTGTTTTCGGTATGGTTAAGGATAATAAACACCGCACAAGAGCAATCGCTTTTGACGGCGGAGAGATTGAAATTAATTCCCATAGAAGTGCTTTCACACTTGTTTCCAGAATTCAGGAGGAAGTGCATAGATTTGCAATAACCTATCATCATAATAAGCATAAAAAATCTGCGTTTTCCTCAAGCCTGCTCAGTATTGAGGGGATCGGAAATGCAAAGGCAAAAGCCCTGTTGAAGCACTTTAAAACGATTACGAAGATTAAAGAATGTTCTGTTGAGGAATTGCAGAATTGCCCCTCAATCAGTAGTAAAGATGCACAAAATATCTTTAATTTTTATCATAATATGTAAAAATAGTATAAAAAACTTGACGAAGCAACGCTTCAATTGTATAATGTTTATGTATAAAAATGTGAAAGTGTATATTTTCGCAACAAGGACAAAGCAAATATGATGAGAGTAATTACGGGCTCTGCCCGAGGCAGACGGCTTGAAACGCTTCCCGGCGAAGAGATAACAAGGCCAACTGCTGAAAGCGTTAAAGAAGCCCTTTTCAGTATGATACAATTTGAAATTGAAGATAAGCGCGTGCTGGACTTGTTTGCAGGTTCAGGCCAGCTCGGCATAGAAGCCTTGTCCCGGGGTGCAGCTTTCTGTACCTTTGTTGAGAATAATAAAAAAGCTGAAAATATCGTTAAGGCAAATATTGAAAACTGTGGCTTTTCCGCATCTTCTCAGATTGTTTTCGGCGATGCAGCAGCTTTCCTTTCAAGAATAAATAACTTT
>JAIDLO010000067.1 GCA_029050995.1 Eubacterium sp.
TTAAGATCGTCGGCAGCGTCAGATGTGAATAATAGACAGTTTATTAAAATACTGAATCTCATCAAGATAAAGAAGAATGCCGTTCGGCGCCGCAAAGGTTCCGATCTGTGCAACAATATCCTTGATATCCTGTGTTGAAGCGCTTGTTCCGTTCAGCTTTCTTAAGGTTTTCTGCGTTTTCTGCGCAATAATGGAAGCAACGGTTGTTTTGCCGACACCTGACGGACCGTAAAAAATCAAATTCGGCAGATTGCCGTTTTCAATCATATTATAAAGCGGCTTTCCTTTTTCAAGCAAATGTCTTTGACCGACAACCTCTGAAAGCTCGCTTGGTCTTATCCTTGAAGCAAGAGGATTATTATTCATTTGATACTTCCTCCTTTTTGGAAAATACACAACCGCAGAAATTCTGGCGATACAGATTATACTGCTTTGAAAGCTCGATTGAGCGCTTATAGCCCTCTTTCTTTTTGAAATCAGACGGAAGCCATTTAACCCCATATTTTTCAGCAACCTCAAAGCCGATTTCATTGATTTTCTGCGCATTTTTAAGCGGGCTTATGGAAAGCGTTGTGCAGAAATAATCAAAGCCTTTTTCCTTTGCAAGCCTTGCTGTTTCTTCAAGCCTTAAGCGATAGCATTTAAAGCATCTTTCGCCGCCCTCGGGAACATCCTCAAGCCCCTTTGCTATTTCAAGAAATTCATCATAATCATATACGCCCTCTAAAACCTCAATATCTTCATTCGGGAGCATTTCGGAAATCAGGCGTTTTTCTTCAAGCAGTCTTTTATCAAATTCTGCCTTCGGGGAAATATTCGGATTATAATAAAAAATCGTTATATTGAAATGCTGATAAAGATATTCAAGGCAGGCACTTGAACACGGCGCACAACAGGCATGAAGCAAAAGAGAGGGCATAGCTTGCTCTCTCTTATTACTTTTTATAATCTTTTCTGTTTCAAGGCTGTAATTAATTTTATTCATATTCTCTTACATCAAATAATTTTTAGGGTTTACTCTCTGACCGGCAACGCGGATTTCAAAATGGCAGTGCGGACCTGTTGAATTTCCTGTTGAGCCCGATTTTGCAATCTGCTGTCCTTTTGCAACAGAATCACCGGCTGAAACAAGAATTTTGGAATTATGCGCATAAAGTGTAAAGACGGAATTTCCCTTTGAATCCGTTCCGTGATAAATCATAACATAATAGCCATAGCTTGTTGTAAGCCTTTTAACAAGAGAAACAACACCGGATTGAGCAGCAACAACCTTTGTACCCATCGGGCATGGGAAATCCAGTCCGCCATGATAAGCGCCGCTTGAATAATTCGGAAATCCTGCCGAAATTGCTCTGTAGCTTGTTGGATAAATCATACTGTAAACCGCATCGGAATTATTATGAATACCCGTTGGATTTACAAATTCGGTTGTGCTTTCCTTTCGGTCACTCGTTGTTGCAAGCGTAATATCTTCAGGCTTTTTAACACCCTTAATGACAGCTTCAATTTCAGCCTCAACCGCTTTTTTTATCTCTTCATCTTCATTTCTGAATTCGGAATACATTCCGTTTTTCGCAGTCAGCTCTGCCAGAAGCTTATCACTTTCAGCTCTGTCTACGGAAAGGTTGATTTTCTTTTGAGCAATTTCATTTTGTGCTTCCGTTAATTCTTCCTGCTTTTCTACAAGATCATCTTTTTTGAGGAGCAAATCAGATTTCATCAAATCCAGATTTGCTTTCTTTTCATTCAAATCGGATTCCTGCTCCATAATCTTATCGGTTTCTTTCTGAATATTCAAAAGAAGCTTTGCATCAGCCTTAGACATTGTTTTAATCATTTCATATCTGATAAACAAATTCGACATATCCGAGCATTCAAGCAGGGATTCAATAAGGCTTGAGCTGCCCGAAACATAAACAGCGCGCATTCTTTCGCGGTATTGAGAAAGCTGTTCTTCAAACTCTTCATTCAGCTTATCAATTTTTGCCTGAACGGCATCAATTTCTTTTTGAAGCTTTTCTGCCTCTTTTTCCGTTTCATCAATTTTTTTCTTAAGCGCATCTATTTCTTCAAGATAATCATTGATCTGGCTGTCCAGCACAGCTAACTGCTGATTGACATAACCGATTTTTTTATCAAGCGTATCTATGTACTCCTCTGTAGCCTTTGATGCAGAGGAAAGCGCATTAAGCGTTTTATCAAGTTCTTCAATGTTTTTTTCGAATTCTTTTCTTTGCTTTTCAAGCTTTCTCCTGGCTTCAAGCTTTTCCTTTTCGGAAATCGTTGTGCTTTCCTTTGTGCTTGTTGTTGCTTTGTTTACTGCGCCGTAAGAGTAAACATTACCCGCAGAAACAGAAGCAACCATAAAGCAAAGCGTTAATGCCAGAATTACGGTTTTTATTAAATTTTTATGATGCATTACATCACACCCAAAATTAAAAATTAAATTTTATTCAAAATGAACAGTAAGCATTTTACGGCAGATAATCAACCGGATTTTTTCTATCCAGATATGACGCTGTCGGCGTTCTTACTTCAAAGTGGCAATGCGGACCTGTTGAATTTCCTGTTGAGCCGGAATAAGCAATAAGCTGACCTTTCTCAACATGCTGACCTTCAGAAACAAGCCTTACCGAAGTATGCCCATAAAGCGTATAAACCGGATTGCCTGATTTCGTTGTTTTATCATGCAGAATAACGATATATCTGCCATAGCTTCGGTATGAGCCGTCAGGATTTACCAGATCATCGGAAATTATAACTGTTCCCGATTCAGCCGCAACAACATTTGAATTCATAGGGCAGGCAAAATCAACACCATTATGATTCGGATAGCCGTAGAATCCACATGTTACTCTTGTTTGAGACGGCACAGGATAAGTTAAATGGATATAGTTGTTATTAGGCTGGGTTGGCGCAGCCGTTGTTGCGGTTGTCGACTTATTGGAATTCTGATTACCGCTTGAAGTTGCTGGTTTCGTTGTTGTGGTTGTAGTCGTTGTTGTAACAACTGTATCCGCATATTTATTTGCAGCTGCTGCAAGTTTTTTATCAATTTCCCCAAGGGATTCCTGATTATCTTCAAGATATTCGGTGTAATACCCTGTTTCGTCACTAAGCTTTCTGAGCAGGGTATTTGCTCCAACCATTTCAGCCGAAAGATTTGTTTTCTTTTCACTTAAATTATTTTGCTTAGACTCAAGATCAATAATACTTTTTTCAAGCTGTTCCTTTGTCTGCAAAAGCTCTGTTCTTTTGGCGGTAAGCTTTTTTTCAAGCTCCGTTAATTCTTTTTTAGAGGATTTGATATCTTCCATTTCTGATTTAATTGTATCAAGAAGCTCGCTATCCTTTTTAGATACCCGGCGAAGCATTTCAAGCCTTGTTAAAAACTGAGAAATATCATCACTTGTTAATAAAAACGACAGAATGCTTGTATCCCCGCTGATATACATTGCACGAAGACGCTGACAATAAGCAACATAATTTTCATTAAACTGATCAGTTGCAACATCAAGCTCTTCAGTAAGTTGTTCAATATCATTTTCAGCAATTAAAATTGCTTTTTCATTTTCTTCGCAATCCTGCTGAAGAGAGGTAACCTCTGTTTTTCCCTCTTCCACCTCATTGTTTACAAGGCCTATTTCCTGCTCAAGATAATCAATTTTTTCATTGAGCACCTCAAGATGCGCCTTCGTATCGGCAGATTCAGCCTCAAGCTCTTCAAGCTTATTATTTGTTTCTTTGATTCTTTGTTCTATAACAGCCTTTTCCTCTTCGGGCGAAAGCTCCGCCTTTGCCGTTGGAATGGAAATTTCTGTAAGTGTAAAAATAAAGCAGAAAGCCAATAAAACAGAAATCGGCTTCTTTAATGCTCTGATTTGTTTCATTGACTCCACTTCCTTAAATACTATTTTATTTTTATGTATTTATACTAAGCAAGATAATTCAACGGATTTGTTCTTGTTAAGTTCGGACCAAGCCTTACTTCAAAGTGGACATGAGGACCTGTTGAATTTCCTGTTGAGCCGGAATAAGCAATAACTTCTCCTTTTGACACAGACTGTCCAACCTTTACGATTACACTGCTGTTATGGCCATAAAGCGTTGTCATTCCGTTGCCATGATTAATCATAACATAATTACCATAGCCCCAATTTGTCCAGCCTGCTGCAGTAACATAACCAGAATCTGCCGCATGAACAGGAGTTCCTGTAGGGCAAGGGAAATCAACACCGCCATGATAACCACCACTTGGATATGCAGGATAGTATGCGGAAATCCCTCTGTAGCTTGTCGGATAGCCAAGCTGACCTGTACCGGGAACATAATTTCCAACCGGCTGCGCAGAATTATTTACATTTCTGAGCTCATTTTCGATTTGAGCAAGCTTCTTACGGTCTGCTTCCATCGTTTCCATAATACCGGATTTCTTACTGTCAATGCTTTTAATTAATGCATTTGCTTCAGCAGCCTCGGCATCAAGCTCACGCTTTGAAGAAGCAATATCATCAATGGAGTTCTGAAGCTCTTTTTTCTGCTTATCAAGGGCAGCTTTATCCTCGTCAAGATCAATCTTTTTCTCGGCAAGAGCCTGCCTTTCAGCCTCGATTTCCTGCATTTTTTCCATAAGATCATCAAGCGTTTTCTTATCATTGGAGGAAACCTGCTTAACCATTTCGGCACGCGTAAGAATAGAGGACATATCCATGCCTGTTTCAAGGAACATTTCAAGCGTGCTTACATTGCCTGATATATACATTGCGCGCAAACGCTGGCAATATGTATCATAAACCTTTTTGAATTCCTGCTTTTTCTGCTCTATTCTTCTTTGTGTTTCTTTAATCTCAGCTTCCGTTTTTTCTATCTTCGCTTCAATAGCAGTTATCTCATTCTGAAGTGCATCACGCTGATCCTCAAGCGTATCAAGCTTATCCTGAATCAATGCTATTTTTGCCTGAAGCGCGGAAAGATATTCAGTTTGCTTTGATTTTTCTGCTTTTAAAGCTTCTATTTTCTTTTGAGAGGAATTAATTTCCTGCTGTATCTTGTTTTTCTGGGATTCAAGCGAAGATTTGGAAGCTGCCGCAGCAGTAAATGTGCTTGAAAATACAAGAATTAACGCAAATACAGCAGAGAAAATTTTTAATAACTTAGACTCCACTAATCTCACTGCCTTCCTTATTAAGATAACGGCTCATAGTAATGATAGATCCGCCTACACCGGTTAAAATACCGATTGCAACAAACGCAGCAAGCATAATAAGCGCATAATCCTTAAAGCTGACTGCCTCTAAACCAAGGGAGAGAATTAAATCACTGAATTGGTTAATTGCAAATTCATAGAACACACCAACAAGAACTGTTGAAAGAATACCGGATATCGTTCCGAGAATCATACCCTCAACCACAAACGGCATTCGGACAAACCCGTTCGTTGCACCAACAGATTTCATAATGCTGATTTCAAGTCTTCTTGAATATACAGTTAGTTTAATTGTATTTGAAATAATAAATACGCTGATTGCAAAAAGAACCAAAACAATAACAACAGCGATTACTTCTATACCCTTTCGGATTGTTACAAGCTTTTTCGCAAGATCCTTATTCTCTCTTATTGTTTCAATATGATCAATCTGTTTAATACTTTTAATCGTACTGTCAAACTGCGATAAATCATCAACCGTAACCTTAAATGCATTCGGGAGCGGGATTTCGGAATCTATTTCCGTAAAGAAAGTTCTTGCAGCCTCATCCATTGTTGCAAGCTGAGCCTTATAAGCCTCTTCCTTCGGAACAAAAACAACTTCATGGATATTTGCAATATTATTTAAGGATTTTTCCATATCATGAAGATCCTCATCCGTTGCCTTATCTTCAACGAAAACCATTACAACATTTTCGCTTTCAATTCTTCCGAGAAGAGAATCAATATTCAAAAATATCATTGATGCACAACCCATAAGTACAAGGCAGCTCATCAAAACACAGATAGATGCAATACTCATCATTCTGTTTGTCCATGTATTTCTGAAACCCTCTTTAAAAAGGTATCTAAAACTTGATCCGGTCATTATTCATTACCTCCATTCTTTCTTCTGTCGGAGGTCGGCTTAACATTAAAAGCATCTATTGAATCAAAAATATCTTCAACCTCTTCACCAAGCTTTATATCTTCATTATAGAAGAACATATCCGTTGCCTTTTCAGCTTCATCTGTATCTTCAAACTGTGCATGTGTCGGATCAGGCGTATCTGAAACAACCTGACCGCCTTTGATAACGATAACGCGGCGCTGGAATGCACGAACAAGATCATGCTCATGCGTAACCATAATTACAGTTGTGCCGTTATTATTGATTTTTGTAAGCATATCAACAATTTCATGGCTCATTTCAGGGTCTACATTTCCTGTAGGCTCATCCGCAATAATAAGTTTTGGATTATTAACAAGCGCACGAGCAAGGGAAACACGCTGCTGTTCGCCGCCTGAAAGCTCATTCGGCATAGAACGCGCCTTATGAGAAAGACCAACAAGCTGAAGAATATAAGGAACTCTTTTTCTGATTTCCTTTTCCTTAGCGCCGATAACACGCATTGCAAACGCAACATTATCATAAACGCTCATTTTCGGAATAAGACGGAAATCCTGGAATACGATACCCATTGTTCTTCTGTAATAAGGCACCTGCTTTTTCTTGATTGTTTCTGAAGAATAATCGCCAACGATAACAGCGCCTTCAGATGGTTTCTCCTCATGCATAATAAGTTTCAAAAATGTACTTTTACCGGCACCTGAAGAACCAACGATGAAAACAAATTCGCCGTCTTCAATTTTAATATTAACATTATTTAATGCTTTTGTTCCATTGCTGTCGTACACCTTGGAAACATCACGAAATTCAATCACGATTTTTACCTCTAATCATTTTAGAATTAATATTATTTTTAAACAAATTTTAATAATTCGGAAATTTTGACACTCCCAAATCATTATACACTAATATATAATAATGCATTTTATTGTATAAATCAAGAGTAAATCGACACTTTTTGTAACGATTTTGTAAACTTTGGGCAATAAAGAGTAATCCGAACCTGCCAAAATGCAGTATTAAAGCGAATTTAGAATTTTTCACTGTTGCCTTGCGTCAGCAAGGCTGCCATCTCAAAATCCCAAATTCATCTTTACTCCAAGCATTTTGG
>JAIDLO010000068.1 GCA_029050995.1 Eubacterium sp.
TTTCAATATAGGTTATTTAATTAATCATATTATATATTTTGTTTTATATATAATAGAATTGGAGATACGCACTTTTTGTTTTATCTTACATAACCGATTTATTAGGAGGTAGATTATGAAATTTACGAAAAAGCTTTTCAGCCTGTTGCTTGCAACAGCAATGCTCTTCAGCATCTGTGCAGGCATAGACCTTTCTGCATATGCAGAAACGCTCGGGGATTACGAGTATGAAATTCTTGAGGACGGAACGGTTGAGATTATCGAGTATCACGGCTCTGCATCCAATCTTTCTATACCGGGTGCGATCGGCGGTAAAACAGTAACACGCATTGGCGATTCTGCATTCAGCAATTGCAATAGTTTAACAAGTGTAACAATACCAAGCAGTGTTACAAGCATTGGCAATACTGTATTCAGCGCTTGTATGAATCTGCAGAGCTATACCGTTGATTCAAACAATAAAAATTATTCATCAAATAATGGCATCTTGTTTAACAAGGATCAATCTGAAATCCTTACATATCCTGCAGGCAAAAAAACCTCTGCAGTTACGATACCTGAAAGTGTAAAGAAAATTGGTAACGGTGCATTCCTTTCCTGCTCCAATTTAACAAGTGTAACAATACCGAACAGTGTTACAAGCATTGATAATTCTGCATTTTATAATTGCTTAAACTTAACAAACATAAGCATACCTGATAGTGTAAAAGAAATCGGCAGAGATGCATTCCACAACTGCAAAAGCTTAACAAATATCACAATACCGAATGGTGTTAAAAGTATTGAAGATTATACATTTTCTGTATGCACCGCTTTAACAAGCATAACAATACCGGATAGTGTTACAAGCATTGGCGCACATGCATTTGATTTTTGCTCAAAATTAGAAAGTATAACAATTCCCGACAGTGTAACGAGCATTGGCGATAGTGCATTCTATTATTGCCTTCGCTTAGCAAGCATAACTCTTTCAAGCAATATAACAAGTATTGGAGATTCAGCATTTAACGGCTGTAAAAGTTTAACTGATATAACGATACCAAATGGTGTTACAAGTATTGGAGATTATGCATTTCATGGCTGCACAGCATTAACAAGTATAACAATACCTGATAGTGTTGCAAGCATTGGCGAATGTGCATTTTTCAGCTGTGAGGGTTTAACAAACATAACCATACCAAATGGTACAGTAAGCATTGGGGATTTTGCATTTGAGAACTGCAATAATTTAACAGATGTATCTATTTCAGACAGTGTAACGGAAATCGGCAATTTTGTATTCAGCGGCTGCGCTAACTTAGCAAATATTACTGTTGGTTCAAATAATGAAGTTTATTCGTCAACAGATGGTGTTTTATATAATCAAAGCAAAACAGAATTGCTTCTGTATCCTTCTAAAAAAGCCGGAGCTTCATTTGCGATACCAAACAGCGTAACAAGCATTGGCGATTTCGCATTTGTAAACTGCGAAGGCTTATCAAGTATAACAATACCAAACAGTGTTACGAGCATTGGCAATTCTGCATTTGAAAATTGCACATCCTTTAGAATCTTATCAATTCCAAGCAGTGTAACAAGTATCGGCGAAGCTGCATTTAAATGGTGCAAAAGCTTAAAAACTATTGTAATACCAAGCAGCGTAACAAGCATTAGTGATGCGTTATTCAGTGATTGCTCAGCCTTATCAAGCATAACAATACCCGATAGCGTAACAAGTATCGGCAATGATGCGTTTTGGTGTTGTGAAAGCTTAAGAAGCATAAAAATACCAAATGGTGTTAAAAGTATTGGGGAATATGCATTCGGCGGCTGTGCAAATTTAACAGGCGTAACCATACCAGACGGTATTACAAGCATTGCAGATGGATTATTCTTTAGTTGTTTAAGCTTAACGACTATGACAATACCAGATACGATAACAAGCATTGGCGGCTATGCATTTGCCGGCTGTGAAGATTTAGCAAATATAACACTACCAAATACAATAACAAGTATGGACGAAGGTGTTTTCTGGTACTGTAAAAACCTGACCGACATAAATATACCAAATACTGTAACAAGCATTGGAGAGGGCGCTTTTGGATATTGTGAAAGCCTGACAAGTATAACAATACCAGATAAAGTTACACGCATTGGTAATAATGCTTTTGAAGGCTGTGCAAATTTAACGAATATAACATTATCAAATCATGTAAGAAGTATTGGAGAAAGTGCTTTTGAAGAATGCCCTGCCCTGACAGATGTATATTATAACGGAACAAAAAATGAATGGAGCAAAATAGCCATTGAAGAAGCAAATGAAAATTTGACTGCATCAATTATCCATTGCACAGACGGTATTCTGAATTGCAAGCATGAATTTGATAACGGAACAATAACAAAGACTGCAACCTGTTCCGAAGCCGGTGAAATAATATATACTTGCGCAATTTGCGATGAAATCAAAGCAGAAGCTATTCCGGCAACAGAACACAGCTACGACAGCGGAAAAATAACAACTGCCGCAAGCTGCACAACAGCCGGTGTTAGAACATATACCTGTACAAAGTGCAATGCAACAAAAACAGAAGCAATCAAAGCAACTGATCATAAGGCTGTAACAGATCAGGCTGTTACGGCAACATGTACAAAAACAGGCTTAACTGAAGGTTCTCATTGTTCTGTTTGTAAGGCAGTAATTGTAAAGCAAGTAGTAATTCCTAAAACAGGACATAGCTATGACAGCGGCAAAGTAACAACAGCAGCAAGCTGTACAACAGACGGTGTTAGAACATATACTTGTACAAAGTGCAATGCAACAAAAACAGAAGCAATCAAGGCTACAGGTCATAAGACTGTAACGGATCAGGCTGTTGCGGCTACCTGCACAAAAACAGGATTAACAGAAGGTTCTCATTGTTCTGTTTGTAAGGCAATAACTAAAAAGCAAACAGTTATTCCTGTAACAAGTCATAAAACCGTAACAGACAAGGCTGTAGCAGCTACATGTACAACAGCAGGAAAAACAGCAGGCTCTCATTGTTCTGTTTGTAATACAGTAATTACCGTGCAGAAAACAATTCCAGCAACAGGACACAGCTACGATAGCGGCAAGGTAACAAAGAAAGCAACCTGTAAGGCAACAGGCGTTAAGACATTTACCTGCACAGTATGCGGAGCAACGAAAACAGCATCAATTGCAAAAACGAATACACATACATACAAAACAACAACGACTAAAGCTACAACCAAGAAAAACGGCTCTAAGATAACAAAGTGTTCTGTATGCGGCACGAAAAAATCAAGCACAACAATCTATTATCCAAAAACAATAAGTCTTTCAAAAACTTCTTATGTTTACAATGGAAAGGCACAGAAGCCTACTGTTACAGTAAAAGACAGCAAGGGTAAGAAGATTGCTGCAAGCAATTATACAGTTACCTATGCAAGCGGAAGAAAGAATGTTGGAATCTACAAGGTAACAATTAAATTCAAAGGTAACTACAGCGGCACTGTTACAAAGACCTTTACAATCAAGCCAAAGGCAACAACACTTTCGAGCGTAACGGCTAAATCAAAGGGCTTTACTGCAAAGTGGAAAAAGCAGTCAACACAGACAACGGGTTACCAGATTCAGTATTCAACAAGCAGTAAGTTCTCAAGTGCGAAAACGGTAACTGTTTCAAAGAACAGCTCAACATCAAAAGCAGTTTCAAAGCTCACGGCAAAGAAAAAATATTATATTCGTGTTCGCACATATAAAACAGTAGGTAAAACAAAGATTTATTCTGATTGGAGTAAAGCAAAAACTGTTACAACAAAAAAGTAATTTAACAAAAACCTCCCGCTGACGAGGGAGGTTTTTCGGTTCGTCGAGGACGCCGAACCCTACGATTATACTTTGAGACGGGAAACCTGTCCCCAAAAATAAAAAAAGTTTTAAAACTCTATTGACTCTGACGCTGCGTTATAGTTTATAATTGCATTACACGGGAGGGATGAACATGAAAACAGTAAATGAAGTAAGCAAGCTCACAGGTGTAAGTGTGCGCACACTTCACCACTATGATGCAATTGGTTTATTGAAGCCGGCACAGGTAACCAAAGCAGGATACCGCTTGTATGACGATACAGCACTGAAACGCTTACAAAGCATTTTAATATTTCGTGAACTGCAATTCCCTTTAAAAGAAATCAAAGCAATCCTTGATCATCCGGCATTTGACGCAGCAGATGCATTGGAACAACAAATCAAATTGCTGGAATTGCAGAAAAAGCATATTGAGGAGCTCATTTCTTTTGCCCGTGAAATTCAAGACAAAGGAGTAAGTGAAATGAAATTTAATGCATTCAGCAAAAATGAAATAGACCAATATACGGAAGAAATCAAACGCACATGGGGTTCTACCCATGCGTACAAAGAATTCGAGGAAAAGACAAAGCAGAAAACAGAATTTGAACAGGAAGAAACAGCAGACCGCTTGTTAAACTTATTTACGGAAATCGGTAAACTCAAGCAGTTACAGCCTGCTGACAAAACTGTGCAAGAAAAAATCAGTATGCTTCAAAAATTCATTACGGATAACTATTATACCTGCACCAAAGAAATGCTAATCGGTTTAAGCCAAATGTATGTAAGCGATGAACGATTTAAGCACAATATTGACAAAGCAGGCGGAGAAGGCACCGCCGAATTTGTAAAGCAAGCCATAATCGTATATTGTTCATAACGAGAGAATTGAAAAAAAAAACACACCCGAGCATTTCTGCCCGGGTGCATCTTTTTTCAATTAGTTACAACCGCAGCCACAACCGCAATCGTTGTTACCGCAACCGTTGTTGAAACCACCGCAGAGGAGAAGGATTATGATGAGAATGATAATCCAAGAAGAACCGCCGCAACCGTTATTGCATCCGCAACCCATTGCTGTACCCCCTTTCGCTTTTCTAACTCATACTATGAAAAACAAAAGGAAGTGTTACAACGATTCAAAAATAATCCACACAAATATTACGCGGGATGGGAAACCCATCCCCTACGATAGTTTTATTAAATAACGATACCGCCGTTTACACCAAGTATCTGCCCTGTAATATAGCTGTTTTCCGCAAGAAACAGGATTGCAGAAGCAACCTCTTCAGCCGAGCCGAGGCGTTCAAGCGGAACTTCCTCAGCAAGCTCTTCCTTGCTGAACGCATTATTCATTCTTGTATCTATAATACCGGGAGAAACGCAGTTTACTGTTATACCGCTTGGTGCAAGCTCCTTTGCAAGAGCCTTTGTTAAGCCAATAACGCCTGCTTTGCTCATAGAATAAAGCGTTTCGCAGGAAGCGCCAACCTCACCCCACATAGAAGAAACATTGATAATCGCACCGCTGTGCTTTTTTATCATCTTCATGGCGGCAAGCTTACTGCAGAAATATACTGCTTTTGAATTGATATTCATAATGCTTTCATAATCTGCAGGAGTTACATCATTTATCATTTTAATAAGGCTTACGCCAGCATTATTTACAAGAACATCGAGATCGGAAAGCTCAGCAAACAGATTTTCAATATCACGCATATTGCTTAAATCACATTTAACAGCAGTAACGCCGTCAAAATCAGGCGCCGTTTTATGATATGTAATATAAACATCATAGCCTTTTTCTTTAAACAACAGTGCGGCTGCTTTGCCGATTCCCGTTGCACCGCCTGTTATAAGTACCTTTTTCATATTATCACCTTTACTCATTCTAACATATAAGG
>JAIDLO010000069.1 GCA_029050995.1 Eubacterium sp.
GTATAATAACTTGTGATAATATTTAAATATAAAGAAAAATTTGCGGCTGCCACGCTTTCCTCAGTCCAACGGAAAGCAGTGACGGCTAATTTTTTTGTAAAAAAAGGGGTAGCTTATGAAAAAATATGATGTAGCAATTGTCGGCGCTGGGCCTGCCGGCATTTTTACGGCTCTTGAAATGCTTAAAAAGGGTTCGAAAAAAAGCATTGTTATTATTGAAAAGGGTAAATCCGTTGAAAACAGAAAATGCCCAAAAGCGAAAACAGGCAGATGTATGAACTGCAAACCTTACTGCCATATTACAACAGGCTTTTCGGGTGCTGGTGCTTTTTCAGACGGCAAGCTTTCACTTTCCTATGAGGTTGGCGGAGATTTACCTCAGCTCATCGGCGAGGATATTGCGCAGGAAACGATTGATTATACAGACAAGATTTATCTTGAATTCGGCGCAGACACACATGTTGAGGGTGTCGGCAACACCGAAGAGGTTAAGGAAATCAGAAAAAGAGCCATTCAGGCAGGCTTAAAGCTTGTTGACTGCCCGATTCGCCATTTGGGAACAGAAAAGGCGCAGGAGCTCTATTTCGCGATTGAAAGATATCTTATCGAACACGGCGTTGAGATTATGTTTGACAGCCAGTGCAGCGATTTAATTCTTGACGGCGAGAAATGCCTTGGCGTTAAAATCGCAAACAAAAACAGCACAGAAGAAATTTATGCAGACCATACTGTTGTTGCAACAGGCAGACGAGGCGCAGACTGGCTTGAACAGCTTTGTACAGACCACGGCATTGCACATCAGCCGGGAACTGTTGATATCGGCGTTCGCGTTGAGGTCAGAAACGAGGTTATCGAAAAGGTAAACCAGGTGCTTTACGAATCAAAGCTTGTAGGCTATCCGAAGCCTTTTAAAAACAAGGTGCGTACCTTCTGCCAGAATCCGGGCGGCTTTGTTGCACAGGAAAATTACGATAATGATTTAGCGGTTGTAAACGGTCATTCCTACAAGGAGCTTAAGAGCGACAACACAAACCTTGCAATTCTTTGCTCACACAATTTTACAGAGCCGTTCAACCAGCCGATTGCCTATGCACAAAAGGTTGGCGAACTTACGAATATGCTTGGTGCAGGCCACATACTTGTTCAGCGCTTCGGCGATATTTTAGACGGCAAAAGAACTTGGCAGAAAGAGCTTTCCCGTTCAAACCTTAAGCCGACGCTTCCCGATGCCGTTGCAGGCGATATTACAGCTGCAATGCCATACCGCGCAATGATAAACATTATCAATTTCATTCAGGCTATGGATCATGTTGTACCCGGCTTTGCTTCTCCTGAAACACTGCTTTACAGCCCCGAGCTTAAATTCTATTCCAACAGAGTTAAGATGGATACAGATTTTAACACAAACATCAAAGGGCTTCACTGCCTCGGCGATTCAAGCGGATGGACAAGAGGACTTATGATGGCAAGTGTTCACGGTGTTTTAATGGGCAGAATTCTTGCATAAATGATTAAATAAATGAAAGCGTAGGGTTCGGCGTCCTCGACGAACCGAGAAAGGTATCTTCAAAAATGAAGATACCTTTCTGTTTTAAAGTTCAATTCTTTTCGTAGCCACCATTTCTCTGAACGCACGATCGTGCTCAACAAAAATCATAGTCGGCGAAAAATGTTTTATAAGCTGTTCAAGCTGCATTCTGGAATAAACATCAATAAAATTCAGCGGTTCATCCCAAACATACAGATGTGCCTTTTCGCAAAGGCTTTTCGCAATCAATACCTTTTTCTTCTGTCCCTCTGAGAAATTCTGCATATCCCTTGAAAACTGTGCTTCATCAAAATTCAGCTTGCTTAAAACAGTTTTAAAAAGGCTTTCATCAATATGATTTTCTTCTGCAAAATCAGCAGCACTGCCCTGCAAGTGCGAAGTATCCTGCGGAACATACGAAATAATCAGATTCGAGCCGATTTTAACATTCCCCGTATGTTCAATATTTTCGCCGACAAGCAGCTTTAAAAGGCTGCTTTTTCCGCTTCCGTTTTTGCCGTCCAGCACAATCCTATCTCCCCTGTTTATCGTAAACGAAACAGGCTTGCAAACGCTTCTTCCGTCATAGGAAACAGCTACCTCTGAAAAAGCGGCAAGCAAATCGGAATGATAGCTTTGCGGAAAGAATTTTAATTCCTCGGCTGTTTCAACATTCTTTAAAAGCCCTGCCTTCTGCTCTATTGCCTGCTCCTTTCTTGCTTCAATTGCCTTTGAACGCTTCATCATCTTTGCAGCCTTATGACCAACATAGCCCTTATCAAACACGCCTGTTTTTGAAGCCTCCACACGATCAGACCACCCCGCCGAACGCCGTGCAGACTGCTGAAGCTGCTTAATGCTTTTCTGCAGCTTTTCATTCTGCGCTTTTTCAAATTCATTCTGCCTTTCAAAATTCATCATAAAGGATGAAAAATTACCGCTCTGCACCTCTATATTGGCTCGGTTTAAAGACAAAATATGGTCAACGCAAACATCCAAAAACTTACGGTCGTGCGATACCAGGATAAACCCTTTCTTCCTTTTCAGATATTCGGCAACCTGCTCTCTTGCTTTTGTATCCAGATGATTAGTAGGCTCATCAATCAAAAGAAAATGCCCCTCATTCAAAAACAACGCCGCAAGCAGAGCCTTTGTCTGTTCGCCGTTTGAAAGCGTTTCAAATGCACGATAAAGCACATCCAGATCAACATCAAGCAGAGATAATTCACGCATAATTTCCCATTCCTCTGCAAGCGGGCAAACCTTTTGCAGGATATCCATTGTAAGCATCGTTTTATCCGCAACAGGATAAGGAAAATAATCAAACTGAACAGAGGATATGATTTTTCCGCTGTATTCATATTTACCGAGCAGAAGATTTAAAAAGGTTGTTTTTCCTCTTCCGTTTCTGCCGACAAAGCCGATCTTCCAATTCGTATCAATCTGAAAGCTGACATTTTCAAAAATAAAATCAATTCCTCTTGGATAAGCAAATGTTAAATTTTCAACCTTAATCA
>JAIDLO010000007.1 GCA_029050995.1 Eubacterium sp.
GCCTTTGAAATCAGATAATCGCAGATCTGCGGATTTTTCGGAAGAAGCGGACCATGAAGATATGTGCCGATTACATTTTTATAAACAACGCCCTCATAACCGCTTTTGCCGTCATTACCCGAGCCGTAAAGCACCTTGCCGAACGGCTTATTATCATTAATATATGTTCTGCCGCCGTGATTTTCAAAGCCAACAACAGGCATATCAACAAGCTCACTCTGAAGGACGATATTATCAATGAGCCTGCCCTCTTCCTGCTCAGTATAAATATCAACAAGATTGAGACCCTCTATCATTCCGGCATCTGTTTTATAATATTTTCCAAGAAGCTGATAACCGCCGCAAACAGCGATAACAATGCCGTTATCCTCAACATATTCCTTAAATTCCTTTTGAATTTCAAGAAGATTCTGGCAGACGATTGCCTGCTCTCTGTCTGAGCCGCCGCCGAGAAGAACAATATCAAGCTTTGAAAAATCAATTTCATCCCCTGTATTAAACTCTATCGTTTCCGCATCTATTCCACGCCATTTACAACGCTGCATCATACAGGCGATATTGCCCCTGTCGCCTTAAAGATTTAAAAGGTCGGGATACAAATGCCCGATTGTAATTTTCCTGTTTTTATCAGCCATTACTTTGCACCCTCCAATCTTTTCAGCGTATCTCTTGTACTGTAAAGCGCAGTATAATTCACAAGAACATAAAGATTTTTACAGCCGTTTTCAACGCGTTCGCATACTGCCTTTTCAACATTCGGCTCACACATAGAACCAATATCAACATATTTAAGACGAAGACCCATATCATAACAGCGAATTCCGCTTACCGTTATTGAATTCACATTAGCGCCCTTAAATCTATCAAAATCAACATCCCACAGCCACGAAACATCCGTTCCGTCCTGCGCATTATCATTGATCACGATAACAACATCTTTAAGCGTTTCATCCTGCATAACCGCAGAAATATTCTGATTAAAGCCTGCCGGATTTTTTGCAAGATTCAAAACAGTTTTCGTTCCTTTAATTGTAAACTCTTCCATTCTGCCGTTTTCGGGATTGAAGTTTTTGAGCATATCATTAAAATGCTCTGCTTTCATTCCGCCTGTTCTGACAGCAGAATACGCAGCAAGAATATTATAAACATTATAAAAGCCCTTATAATTTGCAAAAAGCCTTTTATCCTCAACAGAGAAAAGCAGTCCCTCGCCGATTTCAACATCAAAAGCATTGAAATCAATTTGAGGTCTTTCAAAATCACATTTTGTGCATTTATAATCCCCAAGCTGGCTGTAATGATAGAAATTATAATGAAGCGGTGCACCGCACTTTTTGCAGAATCTTCCCTCTCTGATTTCACGGGATCCCTTATCATCAAGCACCTTTTCGCTGATTCCGTAGGTTACAAAATCATTGCCGCTGTCCATAGCAAGAAAAGCAGAAAGCGCATCATCGCCGTTTACAATAACCTTCATATCAGGGGCAGACTGCATGCTTTCTTTTAAAATATTCATTGTAATATCAATTTCGCCGTATCTGTCCAGCTGATCACGGAAAAGATTTGTAAGCACCATATAATTCGGCTTGAAATGCGGGAAAACACGCCTTGTTGAAGCTTCATCAATTTCAATAGAAGCATAATCGGCATCCAGATTACCATTCAGCTTTGCACCAAGAGCAAAAGCGGCAACAACGCCGTTTAACATATTAGAGCCGGTATGGTTGCAGATTACACGATAGCCCTCTGCTTCAATAGCAGAGCAAAGCATATTATTTGTTGTTGTTTTTCCGTTTGTTCCGCAAACGATAAAGATATCTTTTTTAACCTGAGCAGCAAGGTCTTTCAGAATAGACGGACAAATTCTTAACGCAATTTTTCCCGCCCATGTTACACCGTGCTTATGGAAAACCTTAACACTGATTCTTTCAACTATTTTTGCTGCCCAAACAGCAAGCATTCTGCGAAAATTCATAATTTGTTTATCCTTATAATTTAAAATAATCACTATTAATGAATTATATCAAACTATTTTGTATTTATCAATATAATTTAACCTATTTGCCTTACTTGTTCTACTTGATATTTTACAATTAAAATGGTATTCTTTTCTTAGAAACATTTGGGAGGAAATTCATATGAAAGTATTATTGGTAAACGGCAGTCCGCACAAAGAAGGCTGCACCTACACAGCACTCAGCGAGATTGCAAAAACATTAAACGAAGAAGATATTGAAACAGAAATCTTTTGGATACAGAACAAGCCAATCGGCGGATGTGTTTCCTGCCATTCCTGCATTAAGCTCGGCAAATGCGTATTTGATGATGTTGTAAATGAATTCAGAGAAAAGGCAATGGAGGCTGACGGATTTGTTTTCGGCTCGCCTGTCCACTATGCCGCTGCATCCGGCAATATTACCGCTTTTATGGACAGACTGTTTTATTCCGATTTCTGCGGAAACAAAGGCAGATCATTCAAATTCAAGCCTGCGGCTGCCATAGTTTCTGCAAGACGAGCAGGCACAACAGCAGCCTTTGACCAGCTGAATAAATATTTTACAATTTCGCAAATGCCTGTTATTTCATCAAGATATTGGAATATGGTGCACGGTGCAACAGCCGAAGAGGTTTTGCAGGATGAAGAGGGCATGCAGTCAATGCGTATCCTTGCAAGAAATATGGCATACTTTTTAAAATGCATTGACGCAGGCAAAAAAGCAGGCGTGCCCCTTCCCGCAAGAGAAAAAACAATAATGACAAACTTTATCAGATAAAGCAAATAATTAAATTGACTAAACCCTTATCTTCCTTTATACTGAAGATAAGGGTTTTTATTTTAAATACTAAAAGAGGGTGAAAATTTGGAAAGTAAAAAATATTTAACAATGAAGGAAAGGCTCTGCTTTACGGTTGGTGCTTTCGGAAGATCGGGTATTTACACGCTGATGTCTATGTTTGCACTTGTGTTTTTCCAGAACGGAGCAGGCTTATCGCTTAAACAAAGCACTGCAATCATTCTGATCGGCAGAGTTTTTGACGCACTGAACGACCCTGTTATGGGTATGATTGTTGACAAAACAAAATCAAAATGGGGCAAAATGAGGCCGTATCTTCTTTTTGCACCTGTTCCGATTGCGGTTTGCACAATTCTTCTTTTTACAGCGCCGTTTGCAGACGGCTCAACAGCCGCTTTCGCTTGGGCATTATTTACATACTTGATATGGGGCGTTGCATTTACGGTTCAGGATGTTCCGTTCTGGGGCTTATCCTCTGTAATAACACCGCTTGAAAGCGAAAGAACCTCCTTTATTTCAACTGCAAGATTAGGCTCAACCTTCGGCGGAATTCTTCCTGCACTTCTTGTGCCTATCTTTTATCAGTCCAATCTCGGATACAAAACAGGCTTCTTCGTTTCAGCCGTTTTGTTTGCTGTACTCGGCTGTGCACTTTCCATTCTGATTTTCTTTGTTTCAAAGGAAAGAGTGCCGAAAATGGATCATACGCCGTCCTTTAAGGAAACCTTTGCTGTTATGGGTAAAGACAAGGTGCTTATCATTGTGATCCTTGCTTCGCTCCTTGGCTCAACAATGGTTATGGCAAATCAATGCGCAGACTATATCGGCAATTACCTTATCATACAGAATTGTACGGATTTCTCAAAAATATTTGATGCAGCCGGCAACATTCTTCTGAATGTTGATGCTAAGGCAGCATATGATTTCTGGATTCCGAGAGGCACAATTGTAACAACCTTAACTGTTGCAATCGGTGTTGGTATGGTGCCTGCTATGGCAATCTTCCCGATGCTCAGAAAAAAATTCTCTTTAAAGCAAATCTATATCGGCTCTGCCGCATTCGGCTTGGTTGTTCATCTTCTTTGCTATATTGCATTTGCAGGCAACATTCAGAATATCAATATTTATGTGCTTTGGGTAATGCTTTTCCTTATGGGGCTTCCGCTTGGTATTTATAATGTTATTACCTATGCGCTTATTGCAGATGCCGTTGATTATCTTGAATGGAAAACAGGCGAACGCCACGAGGGAGTATGCTTCTCTTTCCAGACCTTCTTATCCAAGGTTAACGCAGGTATCGCAACAGCCGTTTTCGGACAGCTGCTTGACAGATCAGATTTTCAGGCAGTTGACAAATCCCTTGTTGATGTTGCAGGCAGACAGATATTTTTCCAGCAGAGTGCAGACACGCAGAAAATGCTTTTAGCGCTTGTTACGATTGTTCCTGCCGTTGGATTTTTACTTACAATTCTTCCAATGCTTTTCAATGATTATACAGGAAAAACAAAGGAAAACGCACAAAAAGAGCTTGAAATTGCAAGAACTGAAAAAATGAATGTTGAATAAGCATTCAGCGATTGTAGGGTTCGGCATCCTTGACGAACCGACACAACGGGATGTCGGGGACGCCATCCCCTACGAAATTTTATTGAACACGCTATCGTAAAAATAAAACAGCCGTGTAAAGTTTAAAACTTTACACGGCTTGTTTTTATGCTTTTAGATATATTGTATTTATAAAAAGCGGTTTACACTATATATTTGAAAATCAATTATTCTTCAAAACCTAAAATGGATTGTGCGTCCTTACTGTCAAGTATTTCTACTTTACGAAGATTTTTCTGAATAATGCCGTTTCTATGGTCTGCTTCATCAAGCACCTTGCCTGCTTCCTCAACCTTTTTCTTCGCTTTCTGCAGAAGATCGCCGAATTTATCATACTGCGTTTTGGCAGCACCGAGAACCTTCCAAACCTCGTTTGCTTTTTTGTTGATTGCCATTGTTCTGAAGCCCATTGCAAGTGACGAAAGCAATGCCGTAATCGTGCTTGGCCCTGCAACCATAACACCCTCTGCCTGCAATTTTTCGGCAACGCCATTCTTGCTTGAAGTGATTTCAGCATAAAGCCCCTCTGTTGCAAGATAAAGAATTGCAAACGGCGTAGTTTCGGGCGTGCTGATATATTGACGGACAAGCTTCGCCTCATCACGCACTCTGCGTTCAAGTGCTTTTCGTGACTGCTCAACCAATTCAACATTACCCGCTTCGGAAGCATCAATTAAGCGGACATAATCCTCCATAGGAAATTTGGAATCAACGGGAAGATATGTAATGCCGTCATCCTCCTGATTCGGAATGCGGATTGCAAACTCAACCTGACCGTTATATTTCGGATTCGTTTTCACATTCGTGTCATACATACCCGGAATTGTTTCATCAAGGATATTGCCAAGCTGAACCTCTGCCCATGTTCCCCTTGCCTTAACATTTGTAAGCACCTTGTTTAAATCAGCAACCTTATTCGTTACACCCGAAGAAAGCTCTTTCATTTCGCCAAGGCTTTTATACACATTCTGAAGCTGTTCGGAAACTGTTTTAAAGGAAGCATTCAAACGCTGATTGAGCGTATCCGTAAGCTTTTCATCAACCGTTTTGCGCATTTCTTCAAGCTTCTTTTCATTGCTGTTCTGCATAAGCAGAATAGATTCGCTGATTCTTTTCGTCTGCTTTTCAGCATTATCGTTTAAGGATTCGTTGATTTTAAGCATCTGCTCGTAATTCTTTTCGGTTAAGCCGTGCATCTGCTCGGAAATACTGCGAAGCTCCTCTCTTGACTGCTTGGCATTGATATCCAGCTTCTGATCAAGAAGAGATAAGCTGTTCGTCATAGCCGAATTATCGATAACAGGCTTGTTTTTCGAAATCATAATAATTGCAATAACTGCAAGAACGATTAAAACAACAAGCAAAGCAATAATAAAAATGTCCATAAATATACCTCCGTTTTTCATACCCTAATTCTACCATAAACAATGCTTTAAAACAACATAATAATTAGAAAGTACAAAAAACGGGACGATGTGGGCATCGTCCCCTACAGAGCTATATTGAACACACGATCGTAGGGGCGAGCATTGCTCGTCCGCCTTTTCTTTATTTATTCTTTTTATCCTCTTCCTCTTCCATTTTTTTAATCATCAGCTCAGCCTTGTATATTATAGGATATAGCATAGAGATTACAAAAAGCACCACTCCAATTGAATAGCTAAAAACAATTTCTAAATTGAAATTCATATGATCACGAATACCTAATACTGAAAAAACAACAGATTCT
>JAIDLO010000070.1 GCA_029050995.1 Eubacterium sp.
TTGGAATTCAACAAAAAGGAAAGCTGTTCTTTAACTTTTTCATTTCCAAGAAAATGATTAAAATTCATAATTAAAACTTTCTGAAATCTTCAACATCAATAATAAAGCAAACGCCGCCGTATTCTTCAACATCAACGGGCTGTTTTAAAAGCGTGCCTGTAATTGTACTGCTGACACCATGCTGCCTGACAATTCTTTTGGTAACATTATTTGAAAGAACATCAAAAACCTCTTCAATCTTTGCCTCTTCAACACCAATGAATATGCAGGAATGACCGCCCTCAAGAAACTGGCCTGTTGTTGAAATCTTCGTTGCAAAAAAGCCGGCTTTGCTTAATGCCTCTAAAACTTTTTCTATATCTTTATTTGAAATAATCGTAATTAATAATTTCAATTTTTTCACTCCTTAATTTAATTCATGCATCAATTATACTTTAAAACCGATTTATTTTACAATCCATTGAAAACGAAATTTATACAAAGTTCACAAACCATTAAAGAATTGACGCAATTGCGACAATAATCGGCATCGTTATGATAGAAAGGACACTGGACTGCGCAGCAATTTCCGAGCCGAGCGCTGCATCATTATCATACTTTGCCGCATACATAGCCGTATTTGTAGCCGTTGGAGCGGATGACGAAATGGTCATAGCAACAAGCAGATCGCCGTGAACACCGCATAATCTGAATAATCCCATCATACAAAGCGGGATTAAAATCAACCTTAAAAACGAAATAAAATAAAGCTCTTTTTTAATAACAATATTTTTGAAATTTGCATTTGCAAGAAATGTTCCGAAAACAATCATAGCAAGCGGCGAATTGATACTGCCGACAAGCTGCATCGGATAATCAATAATATAAGGCAGCTTTACCTGCAATAAAAACAGCGGAATGCCGATAAGAACCGAAATTGAACCCGGATTCAGAATGATTCTCTTTAAATCAATTTTAGCCTGATGACCGCTTATTTCGTGGATACCATATGTAAATGCTATGATATTGAACATGCCGACATAAACGGCACAATAGAAAACGCCCTCATTGCCGATAACACTTTGCGCAAGCGGCAAAGCAAGAAATGCGGCATTTGAAAGAACGGTTGCATAGCGGTAAATTCCCTTTTCAAGCCTGCTGTATCTTTTTCTGAAAAAAACAGTTGCCACAAGAATGCCGAAAAGATGCGTTGCAGCAGCACAAACAAAAGCAATAAACAAGCCTTTAATATGCGCCGTTGTATATTCCATATTCATAAAGGTATGAATAATTGCAATCGGAAGTATTATATTGAAAAGTAAATCAATAACCTTTTTAGCACTTTTTTGCGGGAAAATTCCCGTTTTATCCGCAACAAAGCCAACACCTGCAATAATATACAGAATGGAAACCTGAAGTGCTATTGTCTTTAAATGTTCTAAAAACAAAATTCTAATCCTCTTTTGATATATTCTTTTTAATCATAGACAAAGAAACTGCAGCCGCAAAAGCTGATATGAACAAATAGGTGGCAGCCGAAAAATCAGCACCGCTCAATTCTGCCCCGAAAAGAAAAGCAATGATTCTCGGAACAGACAGAACAAAGCATAATGCGCCATAAACAAAGCCTGAAAAACAAAGCCATTTCAGCTTTTTATAATCGGAATTCATACTGCCAATCAGCGTTATAAAAAACAGAATTCCGGAAATAAGAACGATATAATGAAGAATTTTTTCCTCTGCATAAACACCATCATTATAATCCGAAAGCAAAGAAAAAAGAACAAACAGATTCCAGAATACAGGCATGATATGATAATACTTAAAGTTTTTAAAATCATAGCTGTCTGTTTTAAACGAAACACCCATCATAATAAAATAAAGGGTACACAGCAAGGCAGACAACGCAGAAAGGCAGAGCGGAATAAAATAATTGAGCCTTATTGCTGATACCTCTGCCGCATACTGATAGCCATTTACACATTTAAAAACAAAATCATAAAACATGGCAATGCCTGCTGCAACAGAAGATAAAAACAGCAGCCTGCTTTTCGATTTATAAAAAGGATTTTTTAATACTTTGTTTTTCAGCCAAACAGGTATCAACAGAATGAAAGCAAGGCACGATATGAAAAACAAAACTATCGTGCCTGCCCGATTTCCATTTATAAAGCCCGTTGAGGCATCCGTCATAAAAAACAACTGAATGCATCTTAAAGCTGCCGCGAAAAGAAGAAAAGCACCGATAAAAGCTGAAAAAACCTTGCTTAGAATTTTCGCCATAAATGCTACTCCCTTATCAGATTATCTTTTGCTGAGCGGCGTATAATCCCTTTTGCCCGAAACGCTCTTATAAGCAGGGCGGATAATCTTTTTACTTGTTGAAAGCTCTTCAATTCTATGTGCACACCAGCCAACGATTCTTGCACTTGCAAAAAGAGGTGTATATAAATCCTCAGGAATACCAAGCACCTTATAAACAAGGCCTGAATACAAATCAACATTTGCGCAGACATCATTACCCTTAAACTCTTTAATAAGCCCCGGCGTAATCTTTTCAACATTTTCAAGCGTTAAGAATTCCTTTTCATAGCCTGCTTTATAAGCAAGCTCACGAGCGCTCTTTTTAAGAATAACAGCACGGGGGTCTGAAACAGTGTAAACAGCGTGGCCCATTCCATAGATAAGGCCAAGACCATCGCCTGCTTCCTTTTTCAGAATTTTAACAAGGTAATCCTTAACCTGACCTTCATCAGTAGGATCGGCAACATTTGCGATAATCTCATTCATCATTCTTGCAGCACTAATGTTTGCACCGCCGTGACGAGGACCCTTAAGAGAGCCGATACCTGCTGTTATTGCAGAATATGTATCTGTTCCGCTGGAGGTAAGCACTCTTGTTGAAAAGGTTGAATTGTTACCGCCGCCGTGATCCGCATGAAGCATAAGCATAATATCAAGCAGCTTTGCTTCCTCATCCGTGAATTTTTTATTTGCACGAATCTGCGTTAAAATATGTTCGGCAGTCGTCTGATCTTTATTCAATGGATGAAGATACATAGACTTACCGTCAAAAACTCTTCTTTTAACCTGGTAAGCCGCATTCATAATAGACGGAACCTGCGCAATAAGCTGAAGGCTCTGGCGAAGCACATTTACAGTTGAAATATCATCCGGATTTTCATCATAGGAATAAAGGCACATAATACTTCTTGCCATTTTATTCATAATATCCTTTGAAGCATGCTTCATAATCATATCTTCTATGAAATCTTCGGGAAGCTCACGGCAGGCGGAAAGCACCTCCTGAAGAGATGTAAGCTGATGCTCATTCGGAAGATTGCCGAAAAGAAGAAGCCAGATAACCTCTTCAAAGCCAAATCTGTTTTCCTTCTGGCAGTTTTCAACAATCTGGTTAATATCATAACCGCGATAGGAAAGCTTACCCTCTTTCGGAACACGCTCTCCGTCAAGAATATAATAACCCTCAACAGAGCAAATTCGTGTTAAGCCCGCCATAACACCGGTGCCGTCCTCGTTTCTTAAACCTCTTTTAACATGATATCTTGAAAAATCGTCTTTGCTGATGGAGTTATTTTTAACAAGTTCTGTGCATAAACTTGAAATAGCATCCATAGAAATCGGCGAAATATAATTTGCTGACATACAAAAATCTCTCCTTATAGAACAGTATTTTTAAAAACAGCCATAGTAAACCATTTTAATAATAAGTTATTATACATTATTTTAACTATTAAAGTCAAGGAGGACAGGAAAATGAAAAAGGCATTTATCATTTTTGCAGTTTTATTTTTAGCAACGCTTGCAATCCCTGCAATTGCTGCATTTACAAAAACGCCTGCCGAAAATGCAAACGAGCTTGCAACTCTTTTTTCCGGCAGTGCGCATATCATTATTAAGATTTTTTAATTAATCAGATTTTTTAATTAATCCCCTTTTGAATTCTCATTAATCTTTTTGAAACGGCATTCAGCTTCGATATCAAGAACAACATTTCTGAAAGCAGCTTTCCAATTATCACTTAAAAGCGCATACGCTTTCGGACTGTACATAGCAAGGTTTTCGCCAACCCGCAGGCAGTCACTGCCGCCCCTGACACATTCCATAAAAGCAAGGCTGCAGTTTTCAATCATTTTACTTTCAACAAGCCTTTGGATTTCCTGCAAAAGCGCCTTGTCCAAGGTTGTAATATGCCCTTTTTCAACGACATCGAGCATTAAATTTGATTTAACCTTTGCGTGAAAAATAAGCTTTCCGCCTTCATATGAGGCATAGGTTTTTGTTTTGGATTTAATGATATCAACGCCGATTTCGCCGAGCTTTTCGCTTTTAACATTCAGAAAGCCTGTTTTAATCTTATCACGCAGCATTAAAAAGCCAAAGCTTTCGTCTTGATCAAGAACAGCGGTTAGCTTTTGCTTATTATAAATTGCTATGCCTGCAACCGAAACGCTTTCCTTTTCTGCCTTAACAACAGGAAGATAGATATCCGAGGTTTTATCAAGATAAAGATTTAAAAGCTCATTCGTTGTAACGCTTGCACCGAAGCCGCTTTTTTCTCCCATAGCAAGAAGCGAAGTGATTGATTCGGCAGGAACAAGTGCATTATTTTCCTTGCTTTCCATAACCTTGGAGGCTTCTTCCTCGGCAATGCAGATTTTTACATCCGAGCGGGAATCGGAGCTTCTTAAAAGATAATCAATATTTTTATCAATATAGCTTTCTGCCATTCCCATACCGAAAACAATAATTCTGTTCTGCCCGAAAAATATTTCTTTTGAAAGCTTCTGCGTTGCATTTTCAATAGCACCTGAAATATTGGAACCTTCCCCCGAAGTGTTCATAGTTACATTGCCCGAAAGTGCCTCGGCGCCGCTGCCCTCTTTGGAAAGATTAAGTGTCTGAACAGTTACATTGATTTTATCATCCGTAAAATCAATACCCATTCCCTCAACAATGCTTAAATCGCTTAAATCAACACGCGCTGAGCAGCCTGCAAAAAGCAAACAAATCAAGAAAATAGCTGCTATAATTTTAAAGGTTTTCAAGTAATATTTCTCCTTTGCTCTTTTTTCTGAAAATAAGGAACAAAACGGGAATAACAACAGCAAAAACTAAAAACGGAATAATGATAAACCAGTTCTGAACACGCAGGAAAAACCTGAATTCCGCAATGATCCATACGACCAAAAGCGTTCCGATTCCCGAAGCAACGCAACCCTTGCTTCTTCCTTTGATTTTAAAGCATTTTGCCGCAGAATAAACAAACAGCGTTCCTTTAAGGAAAACAGCAAATATCCAAAAGGCAGTATAAACAGAATCAAGCCTTTCGCTTTCATCAAATTTTGAAATCTGAGAAAGCTCATAAAACGGAAACGAGGCAAGAGAGGCTGTATCTCCAAGCACACCGATTGAAAAGAAAAACAGCAAGCCGCATATAACAAAAGACAAAACCATAGACCAATAAAACGGCTTTTCAATTCTGCCGTTTAC
>JAIDLO010000071.1 GCA_029050995.1 Eubacterium sp.
GCTTTTATCTTAGCTTCCTCGGCTTCCTTGGCTGCTTTTTCAGCTTCTTTCTTTGCTTTCTCGGCAGCTTTTTCCTCTGCTCTCTTTGCTTTTTCGGCTTCACGCTTTGCCTTTTCAGCTGCTTTTTCAGCTTCCTTACGCGCCTTTTCGCGTTCCTTGCTTTCCTGATATTTCGTTTCACGCTCTACACGCTCATTCTTAATTTCTTCCATATCAACCTCTTCAACGCCGCCGTCTTTCCAGGTATGGATAATTTCCGGAGCTTCAAAGATTTCATCAAGCTTTTTAAGGAACGGAACAATTTCGCCGAAATCAAGCGCACGATGATCAAACGCAATACAAAGCGGCATAATCTGCCTGATTGCGATTTCCTTTTCCCCTGCTTCATTCACGACTACAACAGGCTTATCCTGTACTGCGCCAAGCGCAATTGCGCAAACCTGCGGCGGAATAATTTCAAGCAAACAGGTTTCGCCACGCTGATTACGATAAACAGAGCCGATATTGGAAACCGTAATTGTTCCCTGTTCGATATCACGTTTTGTAAGTCTGTCCTCTTCTGGGATTTTATAATATTCGTGCTTTGCCTTACCGCTTAAGGTTTTAACCTTGTGCTTTCCTGTTTTAGAGCCAATGAGTCTGAACAAGGTCTGCTTAATATTACCTTTTTTGAGTGCCGTTAAAGTATTATCCAGCGAAACATCAAACATAACCTCGTTCAAATCTGTGTTTGCAACACGGCGGTTTACATCATTAATATAGCTGACCATTTCATTCAGATTTTTATTTTCAAAATTATGAAGATTAATGGTCATCATTTCGCCGGACGGAAGCACCATAGGCATAGAGATATTAATATCCTCAAAGGTCTGGATTTCGCCTCTTACAAGCTTTTTATCAAACTCAATATGAGAATTCATAATCGGATTTGCTTTCAAACCTTCGGTAATAATTTTAAGCATAAGGGTGTTCAGCGTGATTTTATCCTTAGGCTCTGCACCTGCATTAAGCCTTTGATATTCAATCATAAACTCCGTTACATCCGGCTCATAGTTATATGTAACATGCGGAATATTTTCCCAGCTTTCCGTTGTCATATTCGCAACAATTTTACGCTGGATACCAAAATGAATTGTATTTGTTTTCTTCATTTTTTTAATAGCCATAATCTATCGTAACCTTTCAAAATTGTTATGAACTATTATAATACTTTTTTGCCGCCGTGTAAATACACTGTAAAAATAAAAAATACCTACAGCAGTTATAATGCTATAGGTATTTCCGTTTACAGGAATTTTCTCATATCAACAGCTAACTGTGCTTCAAGATTGATAAGCCGCTTTGTTATATCCTTTGACTGTTCATCTGCTGCTGCATATTGATTCAGATATTTATTCAGCGATTTAACGCCCATATTGCACCCGTCTGTCATCAAATCGGCAATCGTATTATCCGAAGTATCCATCTGCAGCTTTACTTCTGTTTTCAGTTTAGCCATTTTCTCGGAAATAAAATTCGGGTCTTTGCCGTCATCTCCGTAGCTGTCCAGCATTTGCTGAAGCTCTTTATCCAGCTTATCGTGTTCATCCTTGCAGGCATTTAAAAGCTGTTTCAGATCGGTGCTTTCTACCCTATCCAAAACATCATCAATAGATTTTACACCCATTTTTATGCCAGCATCACATTCACGCAAAAGCTTTATTGTATCGGGTTCTATCATACTATGACCTCCTTTTTAAAAATAGTATATGCAAATATGGAAAAATAACTATTTTTTTCTTTACAAATGAAGTATTGTATTGTATATTAATTGCGGATGGTATTCTGATGAAACCGTACCTATGATTAATATTTTATTCATACTGTCTTTAGGCAATAAAGAGAAATTTAAACTGCGCAGCACCAAAATGCTTGGAGTAAAGATGAATTTGGGATTTTGAGATGGCAGCCTTGCTGACGCAAGGCAACAGTGAAAAATTCTAAATTCGCTTTAATACTGCATTTTGGCAGATTCGGATTTTTTTATTGCCTAAATTAAAACCTGAAACGCAAAGCGAGCGGGATTTTAGAAAGACGACAAGAAGGTGGTATGATGAACAATGAAAAATTATCCATAGGATTTATTGGTGCGGGCAGAGTTGGTTTTACTCTTGGCCGTTATTTTTTTGAGAAAAATCTGGAAATAAGCGGATATTTCAGCAAAACTTACGAGCATGCCATTGATGCTGCAAAGTTTACAAACAGTAAGTCCTACAAATCAATCAAAGAGCTTGTATCAGACAGTCAGATTATTTTTATTACAGTTCCTGACGCATGCATTTATGATGTTTATTTACAGCTTAAAGACTATGAACTAAAGGATAAAATATTATGTCATTGCAGCGGCGCAATGTCCGCTGAGGTTTTTTCGGGAATAGAGCAAACCGGCGCTTACGGCTACTCTGTACATCCGATTTTTGCAATCCATGACAAAGAAAATTCCTACAAAGAAATTTCAAAAGCATTTTTTACGATTGAGGGAAACAGCGAAAAAATGCCGATTATTAAAGAGATTTTTGAAGTATTGGGAAATCCTGTTCAGATTATTCACGCTGAAGATAAAATCAAATATCATACTTCTCTTGTAACAGCAAGCAATTTGGTTATCGGTCTTTACCACATTGCTCTGGGGTTGCTTGAGGAATGTGGTTTTTCTTATTTGAATGCAAATGAGGTTTTAAAGCCTTTGTTTTTAAATAATGCAGAAAATATTTGTAAGAATGATTGTGTTAACGCACTTACAGGACCTGTTGACAGAAATGATACCACTACAGTTAATAAACATATTTCAGCTTTAAGTGAAAACAAATCTGCATTAAACATATATAAATTATTATCAAACGAATTAATAGAGATTGCGAAAGAAAAATACCCGAACAGAAATTATAATAATCTTGAAAACTTGCTGAATAAGGAGCAGATCGAACAATGAAAAATACAGTTTTAACATTTGCAAAAGCAAAAGAGGACGGCACAAAGATTTCAATGCTTACGGCATATGATTATTCAACAGCAAAGCTTATGAATAATGCAGGAATCAATTCCATTTTAGTTGGTGATTCCCTCGGCAATGTTATGCTTGGATATGAGGATACAATTTCCGTTACAATGGAAGATATGATACACCATACAAAAGCAGTTTCAAGAGGCGCAAAGGACGCTCTTGTTGTTGCAGATATGCCATTTATGTCTTATCAGACTTCTGTTTATGATGCTGTTGTAAACGCAGGCAGACTGATGAAGGAAGGCAGAGCAAATGCCGTTAAGCTTGAGGGCGGAAAAGAAGTATGCCCGCAGATTAAAGCAATTGTTGAGGCAGGCATTCCCGTTTGTGCACATATCGGTTTAACACCGCAGTCTATTAATGCTTTCGGCGGAAACAAGGTTCAGGGCAAAACTGAGGCTGCCGCTCAGAAGCTGATTGAGGATGCGCTCAGCATTCAGGCAGCAGGTGCTTTTGCTGTTGTTATAGAAGCTGTTCCGGAGAAGCTTGCAGCACTGATTACAAGCAAGCTTGATATTGTAACAATCGGAATCGGCGCAGGAAACGGCTGTGACGGTCAGGTGCTTGTTTACCAGGATATGCTTGGTATGTATTCTGATTTCACGCCGAAATTCGTTAAGAAATATGCAAATCTCGGCGAAATCATGACTGCCGCTTTCAAGCAGTATGATGAAGAGGTTAAAAGCTCCGCATTCCCTGCCGCCGAGCATACATATAAAATTGATGATGACATTATTGAAAAGTTATACTAAAGAGGAAATAATTATGATTAAAATCGTTCATACAATTGAAGAGGTCAGAGAACAGGTAAAACAATGGCGAGCAGAGGGCTTATCAATCGGACTTGTGCCGACAATGGGTTATCTGCACGAGGGACACCAGAGTTTAATTCAAAAATCCGTTGAGGAAAATGACAAAACAGTTGTAAGTATTTTCGTTAACCCGATGCAGTTTGCACCAACAGAGGATCTGGAAAGCTATCCAAGAGATCTGAATGCGGATGCAAAGCTTTGCGATGCAACAGGTGCTGATTTGATTTTTAATCCCGAACCGGAAGAAATGTATAAAAATGGTTTCTGTTCATTTGTTGATATGAACGGCCCTACTGCCGAGCTTTGCGGAAAAAGCAGACCGATTCATTTCAGAGGTGTATGCACAGTTGTAAATAAGCTGTTTAACATTGTTACACCAGACAAGGCTTATTTCGGACAGAAGGATGCACAGCAGCTTGCAGTTATAAAAAGAATGGTTATGGATTTGAATATTCCGATTGAAATCATCGGATGCCCGATTATTCGTGAGGCAGACGGACTTGCAAAAAGCTCAAGAAACACTTATCTGAATGAAGAAGAACGAAACGCTGCACTTATCTTAAGCAAAACAATTTTTATGGGACAAAAACTTGTTGCCGACGGTATGACGGATGCGAAAGAATTGGTTGCCGCTATGAAAAAGAACATTGAAACCGAGCCTCTTGCTAAAATTGATTATGTTGAGGTTGTTGATTTTGATGATATATCCATAAAGGATACAATTTCCGATAACACGCTTATTGCAATGGCTGTTTATATCGGCAAAACAAGACTCATAGATAACTTTATTGTTCAGAGTAAATAAAGAGGTTACAGATATGTTGAGAGGAAAAACAGTTGTCTTAGGTGTTACGGGAAGTATTGCCGCATACAAAATGGCAAATGTTGCAAGCGCATTAGTTAAAGAGGGCGCCGATGTTCATGTTGTTATGACGAAGAATGCAACAAATTTCATAAACCCGATAACCTTTGAAACGCTTACAAACAATAAATGCCTTGTTGATACATTTGACAGAAATTTTCAGTTTCATGTTGCACATGTGTCTTTATCTCAAAAGGCAGATGTTATGCTGATTGCGCCTGCATCAGCAAACATAATCGGAAAACTTGCAAACGGAATTGCAGACGATATGCTCAGCACAATGGCACTTGCCGCAGACTGCAAAATTATTGTTGCACCTGCAATGAACACTTTTATGTACAGAAATGCAATTGTACAGGATAATCTAAAAAAGCTTAAAGCATTCGGATTTGAAATTGTTGAACCTGCAGTCGGCAGACTTGCATGTGCCGCAGTTGGAGAAGGCAAGCTTCCGAACGAGGAAATTCTGCTTGGCTATATCAGGCAGGAAATCCAGTTTGAAAAGGATATGAACGGACTGAATGTTCTTGTAACGGCAGGCCCCACTGTTGAAAAAATTGATCCTGTAAGATATATTACAAATCATTCAACCGGAAAAATGGGCTATGCAATCGCAGAGGCTGCGGCAAAGCGCGGTGCAAAGGTTACGCTTGTGTCCGGTCCGACAAATATAGAACCCCCGATGTTTGTTGATGTGATCAACATTGAATCTGCCGAGGATATGTACAATGCTGTTATGCAGAATATGGCGGATTGCGATATTCTGATAAAGGCTGCCGCTGTTGCAGATTATACGATTCAGGATATCAGCGATGAAAAAATTAAAAAGAGTGATGATGATTTCAGTCTGAATCTTGTAAGGACAAAAGATATTCTGAAAGCGGCTGGCATGCATAAAAAAGAAAACCAGGTTGTATGCGGATTTTCTATGGAAACAAGCAATCTTGTTGAGAACTCACAGAAGAAGCTTGCTTCAAAAAACTGCGATATTATTATTGCGAATAATCTAAAGGACGAAGGCGCAGGCTTCGGAACAGATACAAATAAAATTACTGTAATAACAAAAGATGAAGTAAACAGTCTTGATTTGCTTTCAAAAAAGCAGGTTGCTGTTGAAGTTTTGAATCAGACATTAAAACTATACAAAAGTAAAAACGAGGATTAACAGATGATTCTGGGAATTGATGTTGGAAACACCAATATTGTTGCTGCTTTGATAGATGAAAGCGGCATTTGCAAAGAATACAGATATGATACGGACAAAAAGGAATCGGATTTATACCACAAAAAGCATTTAAAAACATTGGTAGATAAGCAAGCCCTAAACGGAATTATGATTTCATCCGTTGTTCCGGAAATAAATGATTGCTTAAAGCAGGCGTGTATTGCGCTTACAGGATTATCGCCCATATTTGTGAATGCAGAGCTGAAAACAGGATTGAATATCCGATATGATAATCCAAAAAAATTAGGTGCTGATCTGATTACAGCAGCAGTTGGCGCAGTGAAAAAATACGGCAGCCCTGTGATCATAGTGGATATCGGCACGGCAACAACGCTTTCTGTTATCAATGAAAGCAACGAATATCTTGGCGGAATGATTGCCCCCGGTCCGTCTACCGCTATGAAAGCGCTTGCCGCTACGGCATCACAGCTTCCCGAAATAGAGCTTATTGCTACGGATAAAGTAATCGGAACAAACACTGTTGACTGTATGAAAATCGGCATTCTGACAGCACATGCGGCAATGATTGACGGAATGCTGGACAGAGTAATTGAATCTTTATATCTGAACACTGTTTGCCTCATAGCAACAGGTGGAAGATGCGAAGATATTACAAATATGTGTGTTCATAAAATGGTTTGTGATAAAAATTTGATTTTTTACGGACTTTATGAATTATATAAAATGAATTGTAATGCTATTTAATTTGGATAAATACACAAAAAGCACCGAAAAAATCGGTGCTTTTTATTTTTGGGAATAGCTTTATCTGATTTCAATTATTCAGTTAATTTGTTATTCTCAATGCTTGTTTTATACTTTTTATATACATATAAAGATAAAGCAACAGTTAAGATATCCGCCGTAATCTGTGACCATACAATACCATACATACCAACAAGTTTATTCAGAATAAACAGCATTGGTATATTAAACACTGCCCATCTCATAATTCCAAGGAACAGTGCTTTGTTTCCCTTGCCGAATGCCTGGAACAAATAAACAGTGAAAAAGCTTAAAAACATCAATGGTGTTGCAAGAATTCTTATCCTTAAAAAATCTGTTCCGAGTGCTACAGTCTGCGCGTCTGAAATAAACAGCTTCATGATATACATTGCAAAGATTTCATACAAAACAATACTGATAGCCGCAGTAATCAATCCGACTTTTCTTGAATACTTTACTGTATCATTCATTCGCGTATAATTCTTTGCAGAATAATTGTAAGCCACAATAGGCATCATACCCTGGCACAAGCCGATTCCAACATTTAACGGCAATCTTTCTGCTTTTAAAACAATGCCTATTGCTGCCAAAGATATATCGCCATATGCAACCATTAATTTATCTATAACAATATAATCCAAATCAAACAGCAAAGTTGCAATCGCAGACGGAATACCAACATTAAAGATTGAATATATACTTTTGCCTTCGGGCATACCTGTTTTTACACTAAAGCTGATAACAGACTTTTTCCTTATTTTATATATTACACAGAAAAAATAAATACAAGCAATGCAGTTTGACAAGCAGGTTGCAATGCCAACACCTAAAATTTCATTTCCTTTGGGAAGAATGACAAACATAAATAATGGGTCTAATACAATATTTATTAAACCGCCCATCGTTATGCCAAAGCCTGCCTGCTTTGATACACCGACACTTCTTAAAAGATTTGAAAGAACATTTGACAATACGGTAGGAACACCGCCAAGCACAATAACACAAAATGCATACTGCTTTGCATATAGATATGTATTATCTCCTGCTCCGAGCAATTTCAATATCGGATCCATAAAAACTGCCATAGCTACTGAAAACAAGGCAGTAATTGCTATTGACAAATAGATGCTGAAACTGCTTACCTTTTTGGCTTCGTTTTCCCGATTTTCGCCAAGCAATCTTGATATCAATGAGCCGCCGCCAACACCTGTAAGACCTGCAAGCGAGAGTGTTATGTTAAACACAGGAAGAATCAAGGATGTACCTGCAACCATATATGGATTATTTGTTTGACCAACATAAAAAGTATCTGCCAGATTATAAATCAGAACAATAATTTGACTTACAACAGTTGGTATAGCCATTGCTCTTAAGGCTTTTGAAATAGGCAGTGATTCAAATATTTCTTTGCTATCATTTTTCTTTCTCATATTATCACGACCTTTTCTCTATTTCTTCATCAAGATGCACAATAAATTTTTCAAGAAAACCAGCCACATTATTTATTTCATTATCTGAAAACTGTGAAAAAAAGGTATTATCACGCTGAATCCAATTTTTATGTACTATATTATGTTTATCATAAATTTGTTTGCCTGCCTCGGTAAGCTTATAAAATATTTTTCTGTTATTATTCTCTGCCTGATAAGTGTCCACAAGTTCTGCATCAATAAGCTTTTTTATATTCTTGCTTATACCACCCTTTGTCATACCCATATGATTTGCAATTGCAGTAACATTAGGATTTTCCAAATCTCCGATAGCGGCAATAATATGAAGCTCGGAATTGTTATAGTTTCTGAGTTCTTCACTTTCGCAGAGTTTTGATAATATCTCTTGCTTATCGCCATATTCTTTAAATAAAGAAATTAAATCTTTTCTCATACTGTACCTCTTAATATTGTTTCCGTGGAAACAATATAGCATAATAATGTTTCCTTGTCAACATTATTTCTTGATTTGCGAATAATAATTGAGAAAAATGAAAATACCTATAGCTTTCCAACGCTGATTGCCGGATTGCTATAGGTATTTTATTGTTTAGAAATAAAGAATTTGATTATTCCTCATTCTGCCTGATTTCTTCAAGCTCAGTATGAAGAACTGCAAGCTTTTTCTTGGAAAGATTATAACCAAAGGCAATGATTACTGCCATAAGTGCAAGTGCGATTGCAGGCACAAGCGTTGAAATATTATAAAGCCTGTCAAGCACAGCTTGCGGCAGAAGCTGACCGTTTGCAGAAGCCTCACCGTCATAACTGATAAATGCTAAGAGAGCATTAAGACCAACACCTGCAAGGGTCTGACCAAGCTTTCTTGTAAAGGAGAAGAAAGCATAAGCAGTTCCCTCTTCACGGCGGTGCGTTCTGATTTCATGATAATCAATAACATCCATAACGAGCGCCCAAACCTCTAAAACAAGGAAGGTCTGACCTAAGCCCGAGAAGAAAGTGAACACAAGGAACACATATGGATTGCTTGTTTTGATGAAAAACAGAATAAAGCTTACGATTGCGGCAAATGCCAAACCATATGCACAAAGCTCTTTTTTACCGAATTTATCAATCAGCTTATTCATAATCGGAATAAGAATTGCCATAGGCAGATATGTGCATATCGTAACCATAGAATACAGCCCTGCACTATGATAATAATCAGCAAACAAATATGTATATGTTGACTGATAATAAAACTGAAATGCAATAAGAAGCATAGAAGCAAGACAAAGCATAACAAAAGGTCTGTTTTTAACAAGATCGCTTATTGTTTTGAAAGCATTATAATTGCTTTTCTGCTTTTTAGGAGGCGCAATGCGCTCTTTTGTAAGCTTATAATGACCAAAATAGATTGCAACGGAAATAACAGATAAAATCAAAACACCTATTGTAAGCTTTGTGCCGTTAAGTGTCTGAATCTTTGTTCCGTCTGCACCGATTGTGGTTGTATAAACAATCATCGGAAGAAGGATTGTTCCCGGAAGTCCGCCGATACCTGCGCCGATTGAACGCCACATGGAAAGGGATGAGCGTTCTTTTTCATCATCTGTAACAACAGATGCAAGTGAGCCGTACGGGATATTTACGGCAGTATACATCATACCGTAAAGAATGTATGTTACATATGCAAACAGAAGATATTTTGCTTCATCCAGATTCGGTATAATCGTAAACATAAGAACGGCTGATACCGCAAGCGGGATTGAAAACCAGAATATATATGGTCTGAATCTTCCGTGCCTTGTTGGCTTTCTTGAATCTATAAATGCACCCCATATCGGATCATTTATTGCATCCCAAAGCCTTGCAACAAGAATTAATACCATAATTTTCGCAGGGCTGATATGCAGCACATCTGTATAGAATTTATTTTGAAAAGCGCCTATAAGCGAAAAAGTTAAAAGACCGCCCATATCGCCCATTGCGTATCCGAGCTTATCCTTAAACTTAATGCCGTGTGTTAAACTATTTTCTTTCATAATTACCCCTTATTTTCAATTAACTTTGTAATCATTATACTATGCAGAATTTCTGATGTCAATTGCGAACAAAGCAAAAGTAAATGGACAGTTCATTATGAACTGTCCAACATAAAAAATAGTATTCAAACTTTTTCTTTCAATGTTAAAGTTCGTTTTATTTCGTATTATCTTTTTGACTATATTTTTTAATGCCTTCCATAACCTTTTTATCATTATAAACAATAAACAAAACCAAGGATATCAGGCTGAATACACCGGCATACACGCCCGTCAGCTTAACACCCTGCATACCAACAGACTCGCCGCTTACTGCGCCGATTGCCAATACACTTGACACAATGATCATAGCAACACTAACTGCTATTTTTTCAAGAAATGTTTTAACTGCTGAGAAAATACCCTCTCTGTTTACACCGCTTTCCAAACAATCCAATTGAATAATATCAGAAATAACAGACTGCGGAAGAATATTGATAGCGGCAAACGGGAATGCAACCAATATGCCGATTCCGATACCAATAATCAATTCATTTCCTGCAAATAATGCGGCAATTTTATCGCCAACATAAATCAACGCAAACACTAATGTGAAGATTGCGCTTGCTATAATCAGCGGAATTTTTTTGTTGATTTTTCTTGAAATCAAAACAATCAGCGGGAACAGACAAATTGCCGTTACAATTGCTGACAGAAGAACATAAAACACTTGACTTTCTTCAATATTCAACAGCATCGTGATATAGTACAGCATTGCAGTTTCAAAGAAGCACAGGGAAATAAAACTGAACAAATCGCCAAGACTGAAAATAACAAAATTACGATTTCTTAAAACTAAACCAAAGGATTTAAGCAAGGATTCGTTTGGTTTTGTGCTGTTCTGTACATAGTCCTTCTCATTGAAAGCATATGCACTGAGTAAAAGACAAACTATACCGATTGCAACAAATATAGTGAATACTGCACGCCAAGCCCATAAGGATGACAAGCCAGCATCCTTCAGCAAGTTCACAAACAGCGTTGCAGCATACATAAACGCACTTGAGCCCATAAAGAATACTGTGCTGACAGTGTAGTATCCAACACGCACATTAGCGTCAGGAATGATTTCCGGAACAAGGGCATTGCGCGGAATGAAAAAGAATGTATATGCAACATAATATGCAATCAGGAAAAAGCCAACCCAGATTGCGTTGCCTACGGAACCCTCTTTAAACGGTGCATAAAAAATCAGCAACAGTGAAAGCGCATAAGGAAGTGCAGCATATCGTAAAAACGGCATTCGCCTACCGTCCTTGTGGTTGCATTTATCTGAAATAGTAGCAACTAACGGATCTGTAACAGCATCAAAAATTTTACCAAGACCTGTAATCAATGCCATAACAGTAATAAATCCTAATAATTTGTTTTGCGGTAAAAGATTGGGTAATCCGCTTTTTACCGTAGGCTGAAAAAAGTATAACAGGTAATTGCCGATCATACCATTAAAAAGTCCCTTGGCAATATCCGCTAAACAATAGCGGTACATTTTTCTTTTGGGCAATGCTTGTAACATAGTAAATTTCTCCTTCATCATTTTATATGAATAATATACCATATTTTTCAAAAATATACAAATTATTTATACTCAATGTTTTTTTATCATATATAAATAAAGCAGGGTGAGAAATCACCCTGCTTGTTTGTTTTTATGCTTTACATAATTATAGAAAGATAACAGATTGGGAACGCTGGATATTGGCTACTATTATTGAAATGAGTTCAGATGCAGAAGGTTCGGCATTTAGTTTACACATTGCGATTTCACAAAGCTTTTCCGGATTTCTTCTCCATATTCTTCGTGAAATCGTTCGGATATTGCGTTCAACCGAATGATGATGGCATCCAAACTTTTCTGCAACCGGTTTATATATTTCTTTTGATACCGCTTGTAATCTGAAATCATCTTCAAGTGCAAGCTGAATTGCCAGTTTGAGTTGATAATAGCCTTTATAATTCTTGGTAACACCCAGTTCCTGCAATCTGTCATCAATAATTGTATTTAGCATATAATAAACTCCTTATAAATATTAAAAAGAGTTTATGATAATTGGAAGAACATAGTTTTATTAAGCTATGACCATTAATAACTATAAATAAATTAGATGCGTAGAATTGTTGTGTTGAAGCAGGGTGATTTCTCACCCTGCCCATTTGAATTTACTAACAAAAAAATTCTCTTGTGTTTTTATCCATTAATTATGATATAGGTTACTAATTCATTTGCCAATTCTTTTGAATCATTTTTGAATTTATTATTCCATACTGCTTCAAAATCATCCGAGTACTCGCT
>JAIDLO010000072.1 GCA_029050995.1 Eubacterium sp.
TATTTGTAGTATATAACTATACTAATAGTAAAGGAAATTACGATTATGCCCCTTATTGATGTAAGAGATGTTTATAAAATCTACAACCCGGGAGAAAACCAGGTTAATGCACTAGACGGTGTTTCCATAACAATTGATGAAGGCGAATTTGTTGCAATCATCGGTCAGTCCGGTTCAGGCAAATCAACGCTGATGAATATGCTTGGTCTGCTTGATACGCCAACAAGCGGAGAATATTATATCAACGGAACATTGCTTGATGATTTAACAGATGACCAGATGAGCGAAATACGAAACAAGCAGATAGGCTTTATCTTTCAGGGCTTCAACCTGATTGCTTCATTAAGTGCGATTGAAAATGTTGAGCTTCCTCTTGTTTACAGAGGTATTCCGAAAGCAGAAAGGCGGAAAATCTCAGAAGCTGCATTAAAGAAGGTTGGGCTTGAGCAGAGAATGAGCCATTTGCCTGCTGCGCTTTCGGGCGGTCAGCAGCAAAGAGTTGCCGTTGCAAGAGCCATTGCTGCAGCACCGCCTGTTATTCTTGCAGACGAGCCGACAGGTAACCTTGATACCCGCTCAACAAAAGATGTTATGCAGATTCTTCATAATCTGAAGGATGAAGGCAGAACAGTTATCGTTATCACGCATGATAATGAAATTGCCGAACAGGCAGAGCGTGTAATCCGTATCCGTGACGGCAAGGTTGTTGAAGACTATATCAACCCGGGCTATGAAGAAAAATACGGAAGAGATTCTAAAAAAGATAATAAAAACCCGATTGATGAAGGATAAAATATAAAATTAAAGAATAAATCACCTGCATATTGTAAAAAATATAGCAGGTGATTTTTTTGTTTTTTACAAAAAAATCAGATTGTATTGACCTCAAAATTTGCCTATGGCATAATTTTGAGATGTCTAAATTCACATCACGCCTTATCTGGCTACTGTAAGGAATTTGTGATTTTTAATTCTATTGTAGCCAGAAAGGCTATGTGAATAATTATGATATTTTTAAAAGCATTTATTATAGGCGGTTTAATCTGCGTAATCGGTCAGCTTCTGATTGATTTAACAAAACTTACACCTGCAAGAATACTTGTGCTTTTCGTATGCCTTGGTGTATTATTCGGCGCATTCGGATGGTATGATAAGCTTGTTGATTTCGCCGGTGCAGGCGCAACCATTCCGTTAACTGGCTTTGGAAACGCACTTGCAAACGGTGTTAAAGAAGCGATAAAGAAAGACGGGTTTATCGGCATTATCACAGGCGGATTTACAGCCTGCGCAGGCGGCGTAACCGTTGCCGTGCTTTCGGGAACGCTCGGTTCCATGATTGCCCAACAAAAGGATAAGGGATAAATAGAGAAAG
>JAIDLO010000073.1 GCA_029050995.1 Eubacterium sp.
GAGATGAGCTTGTTTTCCTCATCAGCCAGCGCAGATTTGCAAGAGATGTCGGCAGGCTTGAAAGAATTATTAATAATTAATTTCTTAAAATAAAATAAAAACTATTGCGATTTCATTCATTTTTTGTTAAAATTAACGATGAATAAATTTAGAAAAGGGGACAAATTATGTCTGAACTCAAAGAACAGAAAAAGTACATGAAGTTTTCAGAGATTCTTACATATGGTATCGGCTTATTCGGCGTTGCTCTTTTAACAGGCTGGATGCCGGACTATACTGCAACCTTCTTTGCAGACTTCGCATTTAAAGGAAAAGGCTTTGACAGTGCAACAATGTCAAATGTTATTTCAACCGTTTTCCTTGCAGCAGGCTTCGTTGGCGCTGTTTGCGAGCTTGTTATTGGTTATCTTGTAGACCGCACAAGAACAAAATTCGGTAAGGTTAAGCCTTGGGTTGGCTTTGGTGTTATTCCGCTTGCAATTATTGCACTGCTTGTTTTTGTAGCACCAAACACAAGCTCTCAGACAATGGCAATCGTTTGGATGTTTGTAGTTTACAGCTTGTATACTGCTATTTCCTGTGCAGTAGAAAGCCCTTCAAACTGCTTCGGCTCTCTTTGCTCGCCAAATCCAAGCGAGCGTTCAAGCGCTATTTCAATTGCATCCTTCATGCGTTCTGTTGGTCAGAGCGGCGGTATGGTTGTAATTATGGTTGTTGGTATTGTTATGAAAGCCGTTATGGGCCAGCAGCAGTTCAAGAATGCTGAAGGTCAGGGTCTTGATCTTGTTGTATCAACAGCAGTATGTGCACTCGGTCTTATCCTGTTTACAATGATTTTCTTTGCAAACAACAAAGAGCGTGTTCCGTTTACACAGGAAAAGGTAAGCATCAAGGATGCTATCAAGGTTGTATTCGGAAACAAGAACCTTCTTATGGTTTCTCTTACAAAGCTTACAGGCTGCGGAAGAGGTGTTTACGGTACAGTTTCACTTTACATTGCAATTTACCTTTTAGGCTCAAAGGATTTAAAGCTTGCGCTTCTTCTTCCTATGGGTATCGGTACAGCAGTTGGTACACTTCTTGTTAACCTTGTATTAAAGAAATTCTCAACAAAGCAGACTTATATTTTATTCTGCGTTTACGGTGCAAGCTCACTTGCAATTCTTTATCTTGTTTCAAGCGCAATCGGATTTAATAAGACTCTTATTATCCCATTCCTCATCATCAATTTCTTCTGCGGACTTCAGCATGGTAATACAAACACCACGCCGAACATTATGATTGCAGACTGCGTTGATGAAATTGAGTATAAAACAGGTAAGCGTCAGGACGGTATCGCATATGCAGGCTACGGCTTGTTCTCAAAGGTTGCTTCTGCATTAACAAAGGGTCTTGGTCCTTGGCTCCTTTACACTTGGTCTCAGTATCAGGTATCACAGGATGTTAATGTTGCATATGCTTCTCAGACAGATACAACACTCAACAGAATGCTTATGATTTACACAATTATTCCGGCAGTATTCGTTCTTCTTCAGGCTGTTCCGATTATCTTCTATGATAATGTAGGCAAGAAGAAGGCTATGATTACAGAGGCTCTTCAGGAGCGCCGTGCTGCTGCCGCTGAAGCTACAGAAACTGCTGCTGATGATGCAGCTGCAGAATAATAGAGGAGGGTAATTGATTATGGCTAAAGAAAATAAGAAATTCAATTACGGTCTCTATGCCGTTGTCGTTTTCGTAGTAATTGCTGCTATTCTTGTTTTAGTAACAAGCTTTACTTTCAAAAGCAAATATGTAGCCTTTGATAATGAAAAGGTTGCTGTTAATTTTGTTGATACTGTTGCACAGAAGGGCGACGGTTACAACGCTTATAAATTTACGCTTGCTTCAAAGAGCCAGAAATACGGCGATTTTATCCGCCAGCAGTTTATGTATGGCTACATTTATCCTGGTTATGCACCGGGCATGGATGGCGATGCGTTTAATGAGCTCAAAAAGAACGGTCTTAATACAGATGAGCATAAGTCTGATGCAACAAAGAATGATGACGGAAAACTTGCCGGCGAAGTTGCAAACAAAATGTATGACTATTATGCAGAGCTTATGAAAAACGGCGGCTGGGATGAATACAGCAAGGTTTACACAAGCTATTTCAGCAAACTCGTTGAGGTAAGAAAAGAAGTTTTCGGCGATGATTATATGAGCGATGAGGTTATGTTTACCGCTCTTGAAGCAAATGTTGCTTCTTACGGAAACTCTTTAACAGGAACAGAGAAAAAGCTTGCAGCTGATGAAAAAACTGTTATTCAGAAGGAATCAACAGGTGCTTATCAGACAGCTTACGGAAAAGATTATAAGCTTACAACAACAGTTAAAGGCAGTGAGGATATTACAGATCTTGATGCTTATAAAGCAAATTTAAGCAGTGATGTTCTTGCTACATACGGTGTTTCTGCTGATGATATAACTGCAGCTTCAAAGGTAATGGTTGAGGTTGCACTTGCGGATGGAACAGTTGTTGCTTCCTGCGAGGTTTATGAGGTTAAGATCGGCAGCAATTGGTATGTTGATAATCTTTCAACAAACACAA
>JAIDLO010000074.1 GCA_029050995.1 Eubacterium sp.
CTTATTATATATATATGTCAATTATAATTTATGGAGACTTTATGAAAACTTCTGATTTTTTTTATGATTTACCTGAGGAATTAATTGCGCAGACACCTGTTGAGCCAAGAAATTCATCAAGACTTATGATTTTGGATAAAAACAACGGAGATATTCAGCATAAAATATTTTCCGATTTAACCGATTGCCTTAAAGAAAATGATTGCCTTGTTCTGAATGACACACGCGTTATTCCTGCAAGAATATTCGGTGTTAAAAAGGAAACGGGTGCTGTTGTTGAATTTCTGCTTGTTGCGCAGAAAGAGAATGATGTTTGGGAATGCCTTTGTAAACCGGGAAAAAGAGCGAAAATAGGCACAAGGTTTTCATTTGGGGAAGGCAAGCTCATCGGCGAAATTGTCGATATCAACGAAGAAGACGGAAACAGATTTGTAAAATTTTCCTGTGAGGATAATATCTTTTCCGTTCTTGATGAAATCGGCTCTATGCCGCTTCCGCCGTACATAAAAGAAAAGCTGAAGGATAAGGAAAGATATCAGACGGTTTACAGTAAGGAATTAGGCTCAGCAGCAGCCCCAACGGCAGGTCTGCATTTTACACCCGAAATGCTTGATGAAATCAGAAAAAAAGGTGTTAAAATTGCTTATGTAACGCTTCATGTCGGCTTAGGTACTTTCAGACCTGTTAAGGTTGATGATGTAACGAAGCACAATATGCATACAGAGCATTACATTATGCCGCAGGAAACAGCGGATATCATCAACGAAACAAAGGAAAAAGGCGGCAGGGTTATTTCCGTAGGAACAACCTCCTGCAGAACGCTTGAATCTGTTGCCGCTAAAAACGGCTGTATCTGCAAGGATGAGGGCGATACATCCATATTCATTTATCCGGGTTTTGAATTTAAATGTATTGATGCACTGATTACCAATTTCCATTTACCCGAAAGCACATTGATTATGCTTGTTTCTGCTTTTGCAGGCTTTGACAATGTAATGAATGCTTACGATACTGCAGTTAAAGAAAAATACAGATTTTTCAGCTTTGGTGACAGTATGTTTATATGCTGATAAAAAATAGGAGATTATATGAAATCTAAATTTGAAGTTATAAAAAAAGAGGGAAATGCAAGACGAGGCGTGTTTGAAACTGTTCACGGAACAGTGCAGACTCCTGCCTTTATGAATGTTGCAACTGCTGCCGCAATAAAGGGCGGTTTATCTACCGAGGATTTAAGGTCTATTGATACCCAGGTAATGCTTTGCAATACCTATCATCTTCATGTAAGACCGGGCGACGATATTGTTTATGATATGGGCGGTCTGCACAAATTTACAAATTGGGATAAGCCTATTCTTACGGACAGCGGCGGTTTTCAGGTTTTTTCTCTTGCAAAGCTTAATAAAATAAAAGAAGAGGGCGTAACCTTTCAATCTCATGTAGACGGAAGAAAGATTTTTATGGGTCCCGAGGAATCTATGCAGATTCAAAGCCATCTTGCTTCAACAATTGCTATGGCATTTGATGAATGTGTTGAAAACCCAGCAACCTATAAATATGCAAAGGAAGCCTGCGAGCGTACAACAAGATGGCTTGAACGCTGTAAAATTGAAATGGACAGGCTCAATTCTCTTCCCGAAACAATCAATAAAAATCAGCTTCTTTTCGGCATAAATCAAGGATGTACCTTTGATGATTTAAGAGTTGAGCATATGAAGCTGATTGCGAAAATGGATTTGGACGGTTATGCAATCGGCGGACTTGCTGTCGGTGAGCCTAAAGAAGATATGTATCGTGTTATCAGTGCAGTAACGCCTTATGCACCCGAAAATAAGCCAAGATATCTTATGGGTGTTGGCACGCCGGGTAATATTCTTGAGGCAGTTAGCAGGGGAGTAGACCTTTTTGACTGCGTTATGCCAAGCAGAAATGCAAGACACGGACATTTGTTTACAAAGAAAGGTATTATTAATATCAGCAATGCCAAATATGCAAGGGATGAAAAGCCGATTGATGAAGAATGTAATTGCCCTGTTTGCAGAAATTACAGCAGAGGATATATCCGTCATCTTCTTAAAGCAAATGAAATGCTTGGTATGCGGCTTGCAGTTATGCATAATCTTTATTTCTATAATAATCTGATGAAAGAAATCAGAGAAAATATTGAAAACGGCAGTTTTGAAGATTACAAAAATGAATATACTGTAAAACTTGATACAAGAATTTAGAAAATCCTTGCAATTTTTACAGATTGTCTATATAATATCATATGTTAATAATTTTACGGAGGGCATAAAATATGTCAATTTTACTTCAAATGGCTTCTGGCAGCGGTAATGCTTCAGGCGGAAGCTCTTATTCAATGCTTATTGCAATGGTAGCGGTTTTTGCGCTTATGTATTTCATGATGATCAGACCTCAGAAAAAGCGTCAGAAAGAAGAACAGGAAATGAGATCTTCTGTTGAAATCGGCGATGAGGTTATTACAATAGGCGGTATTGTAGGCAAGGTTGTTACAATCCGTGAAGAAGATATTGTAATTGAAACAGGTGCAGACAGAACAAAGATTAAATTCCAGCGTTGGGCTATCAACACAAATAAAACAAAGATGGATCAGCGTCAGAAAGAGGTTGAAGCTGCAAGAAAAGCTGCTAAAGAAAAG
>JAIDLO010000075.1 GCA_029050995.1 Eubacterium sp.
TCAAATTTTTATTTCAATATTTTACTTTTTCTTTACTCTTGTTTCAATTTATTCTTAATAAATTACAATATATATAATATTAGAAATTCAGGGGGATTTTATGTGGGCGAAAAAATAAAAAAAGCCATTGGCGTTGAGGGCGATTTTAAAACCGCCATTCTGCCGATGATTAATTACAGCTATGCCAATATGTTTCTTGGCGGAGCGGGCTACATAATCGGTATGTATTTTACAATATTCCTTACGGATGTTGTAAATATCTCGCTTCAGCAGGCAGGAATTGTTGTTATGATTGCAACCATATGGGATGCTGTTACCGATCCTGTTATGGGCATTATTACAGACAGAACAAGATCAAAATTCGGAAGGCACAGAAAGTATCTTCTTTGGGGTATTCCCGTTATTCTGATTTCCTATTCGCTTTTATGGAATTCCTTTGGAATAAACGGCAAGGAAAATCCGAAGCTTGCAATGATTTACTTTGTGCTTGTTTATATGCTTTACAAAACAGCATTTACAATCGTAAGCGTTCCGCACACGGCTATGCTTCCCGAGCTTGCACCCGAATACAATTTAAGAACACAGTATAATTCCGTTGGATATTTATTCAATTCAGCCGGCATGGTTCCTGCTTTCGGAATAGCCGTTTTGATCCTCGGATTATTCGGCTCAGGCAAAAACATCACTTCCGATTCAAAACCACCATTTTTAGTTATCGGAATCGTTCTGGCAATCTTCTTTTCCGTTTCGGTATTTTTAACCTTTAAAACAACAAAGGAAAAGCCGTCACTCGGTATGCATGTTGAGCCGCTTGATGTTAAATATATTCTTCGCGAATATGTGCTTGTTTTCAAAAACAAATCCTTCAGACAATATTTCTTTATGAGCGTTGCTTATCAGTTTGCAACAGGATTTTACGCAAACTCAAAGGTTTATTACATAAAATATCTTGCAAATCAATACGGCAGATATGCGCTTTTCAATGCTGTTGCAGGCGTTGCGGAAGCAGGGGCATTCCCATTAAACTACGCACTTACCATGAAATACGGCAAGCAGAAATGCGGAAATATTGTTACACCGCTTATGATTGCAGGCCTTGCAATCGGCTTGTTTATGCAGACAGATAACGGCGGTAAATGGTCCTGGGTATTCGCTGTTCTTATGATGCTGAGTATGATTTTATATCCATTCGGAATGTCCGGACTCGGCTTTGTTTCAACAAACATTTTCCCTGATTTAACAGATGTTGACGAGCTTATAACAGGCAGAAGAAGAGAGGGCGTTATCGCCACCTTCAGTACGCTCATCAAGAAAAGTATTGCAGGCGTTATGGCAGCTATGGTTGGCTTTACGCTTCAGGGCTTCGGGCTTGTTACAGGCGATACTGTTTCTCAGTTTGAACAAACAACAGGTAAACTATACGAGCAGACAACCAGTGCCGTATGGGGTGTTCGTATCTGCGTTGCAGTAATCCCGATTGTTGCGGCTCTGATTTCACTTTATCTTTTAAAGAACTTTAAAATGAATAAAGAGGATCACACAATGATCAGAGCAGCCGTTGCAACAAAGCATAAATACGGCAGTGTTACACTTACAGACGAAGAGATTAAACGCTGTGAACTGATTTCCGGTCAGAAATTTCATAAGACATGGCTCGGAACAGGCAACAATGACGAAGAAGAACACAGACTTGAAAAGAACGAGGACGGCAAATATATTATTTTAATTGAAGCCGAGGAAGAAGAAAATAAAGAGAAAGCAATTCAAAAGTGAGGTAAATAATTATGGATAAAGCTATAGATATTACAAAGAAAACACCTGATGCACCTGAAAAGAATTTTAAAAACTGGGTAAAAAAGGTTTTATTTTACACAGTTCAATGGACTTGGGGACTTCCCGTTAATCTGATCGGGTTAATCGTCTTTTTGTTCTGCACAAAAATCAAGAAAAGAAACTGGCAGCGTTTCGGATATGCAAGAATCGTTTATCTTCCTTGGAAATCCGGCGGTTTGTCACTTGGACTTTTTATCTTTATGAGAGCAAACCACACAAGCATGAAATGGACTTATAACACAAGAATTCACGAGTATGGTCACACCTGGCAGTGTCTGCTTTTAGGTCCTCTTTATTGGATATTTGTTGCGCTTCCGTCAGCAATATGGTGCAACTGCTTTGAGGGCTTCCGCAAAAAGCATGATGTTTCCTACTATTGGCTCTACTGCGAAAGCTGGGCAAATAAATGGGGACAAAAGTTTTCAGGTATGAAACAGAAGGATATTAAGAAAAAAGTATATTAATGATGAAAACGCTTTTCATATTCGATGTTTACGGAACAATCATTTCTACAGGAAACGGCTCAATAAATGCGGCTAAATCCATTCTTTCATTACAAGACAAAGCTATAAATGCAGATTTATTTTATGCGGAATGGAAAAAGCTTCATCGCGAAAATATGAACGCTTCAAACGCCGATACATTTTTATCAGAAGAAAAAATTTTTGAAAATGATTTAAAGTTGTTGTACAAAGAATACAATATTAAAAGAGATTATTTAAAAGATGTAAACATTATGCTTTCAAGCCTTATTGGAAGAAAATGCTTTGAAGATACGAATAATACAATAAATGAGCTGAGAAAGAATTACAAAGTTGTGCTTGGTTCAACAACCGATACTGAGCCTTTAATGGAAAATCTGAGATTAAATAATCTAAGTGTTGATGCCGTTTATACTTCTGAAATCATAGAAAAATATAAGCCGGATATTGATTTTTATAAATACATATTGGAATGCGAAAACTGCAGTGCAGAAAGCGCTGTTTTCATTGGCGATTCATTGATTGATGATATATTCGGTCCTCAGCAATTGGGAATGAAAACCGTGCTGATTGACAGAAACAATAAATACAGTATGGAAAAT
>JAIDLO010000076.1 GCA_029050995.1 Eubacterium sp.
TTAATATTATCATAGAAATTATTCATTTCAATAATTTGTTCGTTTATTATTTTTCCATATTTAGAATATTGTATTTTTGGTACAACAATTTTATCGCAGGATTGCGGTTCGTCGGGGACGCCGAACCCTACGATTTTTCCAAATACCGCTTTCATATCTTTTGAACAAACTGTAATGAAATATATATTGTTGCTGCTGTAATCAAAATCCTTTAATCTGGTTGGTTTTCGATTTGGTAATTCTTGCTTCATAAAATTATTTTGTTGCGTTGATATCAAAATCGCCGCTTACGGAATTGACTTTGATAACAGCGCTTCCGTCGTCGTAAATATATGTGCCGTTGCCGTGCGCTTTTTTAACACTGCTTACCTTGAAATCGTTTGTGTAAACCTCGCCCGAAACGGTACTGCAGGTTATTGTAAATCCTTTTATATCATCAGGAAGGAAAACGGAGCAGTCGCCGCTTACTGTATCCGAATCCAATTCTATCGGTGCAGTATGTGTAATAATTTTTGAGTCTGCACTTACGCCGTCTATATCAATATCCTTGAAATTGCCTTCTGCGTTAATATTTCCGCTTACAGTATCAACATCAAATGAATTTGCTGTTATGCCTTTGATGTTTGTATCTGCAGAAACGCAGTTGATTTCAAGCTCATCTAATACAAAATTCTTCGGCAGACGAACGGTTAATTCCTTGTTTTTAGGATTGGAAGCCTTAAAGCCGGATTTGCAGAATTTGATTTTAAGCTCATTTCCGTCAACACGATAGCGGAGTGCATAATCGGGATTGCTTTGTTTCGGCTCAGAGAAAGCAATGGTATCGCCATCATAATATTCAACATTGATTTTATGGCTGATCCAGTCAATGGAAAGCTCTGTTATGCCGTTTGCGGAAACCTCTCCGCCGCCTGCGGTGTAAAGGCTTTCGTTATCATAATTGTATGTTCCCGAGCTTACAATTCCGGGAAGATTATCAAAAACTGAGCCAAGGCTGTTCCCCAAAAATCCGAATACACAGCTTACGGAAACGACTGCTATAATTGTAATTGCGCAGATGATTGAAATAATAACTGCTGTAATATTACCGCCTCTTGATTTTGTCTGCGTTGGCTGATATGTGCCGTTCGGCGAATAATAAGTTCCGTTTGCCGAATTATACTGCGTAAAATCATCATACTTTTTTCTGTGCGTTTTATTATAGGTATCGCAGATTATATAGTACATCGGAATGGTTACAAACAGAATCCATGTTGGATGCCAGATGTGAAGAATCATTCCGCCTGAAAGATACAATGCTGTAACGAATACAGGATAGCAGAAGCGTGCAGGATTTTTTGTTTGGATTGCAGTTACGGCTGTTTCTATAATCGGTATAAATAAAAACATAATCCAGCCTATTGCCCATCCTCTATGTGTTGTAAATCCGAAAAACAGATAAAGGATAACAACTGAAATAGGAAGCAGGGCGTGAAGCCAAGGATTCTTTTCGGGCTTCGGGCTGTAAAACGGTGGAACAGGTCTGTCATAATTATGTCCGTCCTTTGTATGAACATGAACGCCGCTTCCGCTTACATGAACATTATCGCCGTTTTTGCTTTCAACATGGATGCCGTCCCATCCGATATGAACCTTGTCTTTTCCGTCTTCTACATTAAAGCCGTTGTTGAAATTAATATTCGTATTTTCATTATTTGAATTGTTGTTTTCTTCTTTCTCCTCTGGCTTTTCTTCTGTTTGCTCTTCAGCAATCTTTTTCGGAGCGTCTGTTCCGTTTAAAAGCTCATCAATCGTAATACCATATAATTTTGCCAAAGCAATTAAATTATCTGTATCGGGGCTGCTTTCCGAGCGTTCCCATTTTGATATTGCCTGTCTTGAAACTCCGATTTTTTCAGCAAGCTCTTCCTGCGAAAAGCCGTTTGCCTTTCTGTACTCAAAGAGCCTTTTTGCTGTTTCAATATTCATCTTATCACCTCAAGTAAATTGTAGCAGTAGCAAGGGCTGAACGCTATAAACTTTGCTTTTCATTTGCGAAATTCTGGTTTTCAATTCCGCAACTATTGGTTGCGGAAACGCTTTTTTCAATAGATTTTAAGCCGATTATTTAACAGTGAATCTGAACTCCGTTATTGTTTTGAATTCTTCGTTTGGCTGGATATAGATAAATGGGAATTTGTCGGAAAGATTAACGCTGTCCGGATAAAATTGTGTTTCAAGGGCAATGCCTCGTCTGTAGGTAACAGCGCCGCTTGCTTTTCCCGGATTGCCTTCTTTTGCAAGCCAGCCGCCGCAGTAAACCTGAATACCCGGAAGGTCTGTGAAAAC
>JAIDLO010000077.1 GCA_029050995.1 Eubacterium sp.
ATATAAAGCTACTGAAAGAGGGATTATTATGAAAAAAAATTTTGATGCAGTTTATGTTCATAATGCAAATCAATATCAGCAAAAGGATTATACGCAGATATTGAATAACGAAAGAAGTAAAAGCATAAAGCTTTGGGCGTGGAAAAATGACAAGGCTACTGCTGAATTTGCAATTTTATGTAAAAAGGATATGAAGGATATTACCCTCACAGCCTCTGATTTATCGGGCGAAGCAGGCGTGATTTCATCATCAGATGTTACACTTTCATTTATAAAGGATGTTAAGGCATACACAGGTCATGCAGGCTGGTATGCGAGCAACCCAAGAAATATTATGCCAAGAGGTAAAAGAGAATATTATCCTGAGGTTATTTATTCGGATGAGCCTGTTTCGGTTGACAAGGATTGCTTTCAGCTTGTGTGGGCAGAGGTTTCAACAGCCAAGGACACGCAATCGGGAACTTACAGCGGAACAATTACGATTTCGGCAGAAAACACAGAAGAAACGGTAACGCTGGATTATTCGGTTGAGGTTCTTGATTTAACAATGCCCGAGCCTGAAAATTATCTTTTTGATGTTGAATATTGGAGTCATCCCTATAATGTTGCTTACTATTATGGTGTTGAGCCGTTTTCAAAAGAGCATTTAGATATTTTAAAACAGCATATGATGCTTTATAAAAAGCTCGGCGGTCATGCAGTTACGGCAAGCATTGTTGAGGAAGCGTGGGGTGGTCAAACCTACGGCGGCGGAAATGCCGTTCATTATCCGTCTATGATAAAATGGATCAAAACAGCTGATGATGAATGGAAATTTGATTTTACGCATTTTGATAAATGGGTAGAATTGAATAAGGCAATCGGTATTGCAGATAAAATTATATGCTACAGTATGATGCCGTGGAACGGAATTATAAAATACTTTGATGAAACAAAGAAAAAATATAAAAAATTAAAGGTTAATCCTGCCCGTAAAAAGGATTATGAAAAAGCGTGGCTTCCGTTTTTGAAAGCGTTTGTTTATCATCTTGATGAAAAGAATTGGTTTGATAGTACATATATCGGTTTTGACGAACGCCATAATATGGAAACGGCTCTTGATTTAATTGATTCTGTAAAAAACAAAAACGGCTTGGTGCTGAAAAAATCTGCAGCATTTAATGATTTTAAGCATAATGCCGCTGTATTCAGCAGATTGGATTATGCTTCTGTTGGTCTTCAGCAGATTCGTGATCATATGCAGGATTTCAAAAAACAGGTTGCATTAAGAAGAAATAATAAGCAGGAAACAAGTATGTATACGGCAACCGAGCATGTTCCGAACAGCTTTACGAAATCAATCCCTGTTGAAAGCTATTGGACAATTCTGTTTGCAGGCTCGCTGCATGCAACGGGCTTTCTCAGATGGGCTTATGATGCGTGGGTTGAAAATCCGTTAGAGGAATCTACCCATTGGTCTTTCCCTGCCGGGGATTGCTTCCTTGTTTATCCGTCCTATAAAGATGATAAAAACCGTGAGAGTAAATATACGCTTCGTCTTGCAAAGCTGGATGAGGGTGTGCGAGATGTAAACAAGCTTTATATTATGCGTGAAAAATATCCCGAATCGGCTGCTGAAATTGAAAAACTGTTTTCATCAGTTAAAGGTTGTGAAGAAAACAGCTATGAATTCTATACTATGTCACGAACAAATCTTTGGGGACGCAAGGCAAAGTGGCTTACCGAAAACGGCAAAAAAGAAATGCTTTCCGATATGGATGAAATCAAAAAAAGAATATATGAAATTTCAAAAAGCTGCTGTAAAGCAGATTGAAATTTTGCATAAAGAAAAACCCTCAGTTTAACTGAGGGTTTTAATTATTTGTTTTTGGTTTTCTTCATATGCAGTTCTTTCATACCCTCAACCTCATCGCAGATTTCTTTGAGGTTGCAGCTTGAGCAATCAAAAAGCACATTATCAAGGATATGATTCAGCGCTGATGTGGTATCCTTTATTTTTTGTGCAAGATTATTTAATGCACCGAAATTGTCAAATTCAGTAATAAAAATAATATCAACACTTTTTACGAAAGGATATTTTTTGTATTTCTCAATCAGCTTATTGCCTAAATCAGCAAAGGTGTAGCCTGCTTTTACGGCATTTTTGCCGACTCTTATTTGCTCACGCATACTGAAAGCGGAGGCTCTTATCATAAAATCCTTTGCATAAAATTTATATTTAACCTGATCAAGTTCCTTTATATGTTTAAAGGCTTCGTCATCATCCTCAGGCTCTTCAATCTCAAGGAACACTATTTTTCCGAAGGGAACATCTTTTTTAATTTTATCCAAATCTTTACCAACAAGATATGCCCTGTCGGAAAACGGAATCGTACTGCTGACAGCTAAGGTTGAAACGCAGGGAAGCTGGCTTCCGCCAAGCTCAAAGGCAGTGTCCCTGGTAAAGATTATATCGTTTTTGCCGCCCTCCTTAAGTCGGGCTGGGGTGGAGTCAAGAACGCATAAATCTCCAACTAAGCTTTTCAGCTGCTCGATAAACGAATTGTAAATTACCATTAAAGCTTTCTGTCCTTTTCGATATTATCGTAATGTATCTGCAATTTATCATAAATAAAGCGAACCAGCTTCATATCCAAATTGAAGAAATAAATGCAGAATGTAATCAAAAAGAATGCAGCAATAATGCACAAAATAACGATTAAAGCAGTTTTCATTATGCCATTCCTTTCTGTCTTGCGTATTCGGCAGCACCGAGCGCACCCATAAGCTGCGGGTCGATGTCCAAATCTACAACCTTAATTTTAAGAACCTTTTCGATAGCCTTCTTTAAGCCTGCATTCTTTGCACAGCCGCCTGTAAGCGTAATGCTGTCGGTTGCACCAGCTTTTTTAGCCATAACAAAGCAGCGCTTTGCAACGGCAAGCTGTATGCCTGCTGCAATTTCGTCCATAGGCTTGCCTTCGCCAACGAGAGAGATAACCTCGGATTCAGCAAAAACAGTACACTGTGCTGTAATCGGAATTGTGTTCTTTGCTTGTAATGAAAGCTGGCAGAATTCTGGTAAGGTCATTTCAAAAGCGTTTGCCATAGCCTCAAAGAATCTGCCTGTACCTGCTGCACACTTATCGTTCATAGCAAAGTTTTTAACTGTTCCGTCTGTGTCGATCGCGATACCCTTAACATCCTGTCCGCCGATATCAATGATTGCTTTTACATCAGGGTTGGTTACATGAACGCCCATAGCGTGGCAGCTGATTTCAGAAATGTTTTCATCAGCAAAAGGTACTTTGTTTCTGCCGTATCCTGTACCGATTAAATAGCTGAGTTCTTCTGCTGATTTTATATCGTCAATCTTGCTGAGTGCTTCTTCAAGTGCAAGCTCAGCACTTTTAACAGGATTGATTTTGCTTCTTACAGTTGAGTCGGCAACCATTTTGCCTTCTTCATTTAAAATTACACATTTTGCGTAGGTTGAACCTACATCACATCCACCAAAATATTTCATATCATTAGTCCTCCTTACCAAGCTAAAGTGTCATCAAATTCTACAAGTGTCGGATCAACAGGTTCTTCGTGAAGAACGGTTGACATATATTTGTTGATATTTTCACGCATATCACGGCGGGAAATTGTTCTTGGGTCCATAAGATCCTGCGGTACCCAGATAAAGTTGATGCCGCGCTCTCTTGCCTGATCGTCAAAGATACCGATAAGTCCGTCCATACCTTTACAGGAAATCTGGTCGTACATAATAACCATATCTGCATTATACATTTCAACAATATCCCAAAGCTCGTCAACAACATTCTGATAGCCGCCCTTTGTGTGCTTTCTCATTGTTGTGCGCTGCAGCGTTTTTGCAAATGTTGTGAGGGCAGCGTCCTTATCCTCCGTGTCGTACATAATATAGGAAATCATAGTTTCCATATCCATAACAACATTTACGCCCCAGCAGTTTTCAAGCCAGTTTGCAAGGCTTGTGTAGTAGTTTGCAGGGCAGGACCAAACGATTGCTCTGTGGCGCATTTCCTTTGAACAAGGTGTTTTCTTTTCGTAGCCCTTCATCATAAGCTTGTTAACTTTTTTGTCTATCTTCAGGAAACGATCATCCATGCCGCCTGAAATGTGGAAATAGAATAAACGATACAGCCAGAAGGTTGCGCCTGTCATCTGTGGATAATCGGTTTTGTTGATTTCCCATTTCTGTATTTCATATTCAAGCTGATGATTGTATTTTTTCATTGCGGAGAAGAAGGAATCCCAATCAAATTTTTCGCCTGTCTGCTCTTCAATAAATCTGATACAATCCTTAACCTCTTCAAGAGCGTATTCCTGAACATCCTCGCCGTTGTATCTTAAAGGCACATTAATAACATGCGTTGGAATATTAAATCTTCTGTCAATATATGCGGAGTTCATAATCGAACCGTCGCAAGGCATATTACAGGTTATTGAGCATTTACCAACAATTGGATAATCATCATTGATTGCAACGCCTGCTTCTGCTGACGGCAGCGGGCAAACATCTGCAGGCACACCGTAGCTTTCCGTGATGTCAAGATAAGGCGGTGTAATCTGCTGGTCAACCATTGAGGAAAGGAAGATCGGAACAGTTGTAACATGGTTATCCTTTAAATTCGGGAAGCCTGCCATAAGCTCTGATGAAAAGATTTCATCAACATTAACTGTTTTGTCTGCCCATTTTGGATTTTTATGAAAATGCTTATCGTTTGCAAGCAGGAAATTAATCAATCCGGTTGTCGGCTTAACAAGTCCGTTAAAATGAAGGTGGGTAATTCTGAGCTGCGGGCCGCGCAGACCCTCGGTGTGGCGGTCTACCCATGCAGGTGCAGATAAATAGCTTGCCATCCAGCGGTAGTTCCAGATTCCTTTAATGGAGGATATAGGTGCTTTAAGCACCATAACAATCATATCTTTCCAGGTAATAAGCCATCTGTAATAGTCGTATGCTGTATCAGCGATACCACGCCATTCTCTGTGTTTTAATATAGCCGTTTTGTCTTTATGTAAGTTACCAAGATTTTTTGGCTTGTTTCTCCAAAGGCTCATTATTTACCCTCCTTTGCTTTTTGAATTCGTTTTATTTCAAGACTTTCAACAAACGCCTGAATTCTTGTGCGTAACTGACCTGAAGCATTTGCTGTATATTGTCTGTCTACTGTTACGGAAGGAATGCCCATTTCATTTGTGATGATATGAGAGGCAAGTGCTCGCTCATATCCCCAATATTCGCAGAATTTCAATTGTTCGTAAACAACACCCTCTGCATGGTATTCCTCAACAAGCTGCTTAACATAATCTCTTCTGTTCTGAACCTTTTCGTGCTGCATATATCTTGGGCATTGGCTTGTGCGCATATAATGCAAAATGATTTCTTCAAGCACATCGCCGTCCTCGCTTAGCTTGATTTCCTCTCTGCCCGGAAGCGAGCCAAAGCAAAATCTGTCTGCAACAACCAAAGCGCCTGCATCCTCAAACAGCTTTGTGAAATCGGGATCATCCATTTCAGAGCCTACAACAACAACCTTTGCTCTGAAATTCTTCTTTTCATCCGGAACTCTTGTTTTAAGCTCTTCGGCTGTTTCACGAAGCTTATCCAATATAAGATATTTCGGACAGCAGTATGTAATAAGGCACAGTACATGGAATTCATATCCTGTAATTCTTGGATTTTCTTCTTTTCTGTATTCGCCGATTTCGGTAATCAGACGGCAAATCTCATTGTGCTCTTCAACTGCTTTGCGAAGAGAAGCCTCGCTGATGTCAACGCCGTAAACCTCGTGGAGTCTGTCAAGCACCTTTGTCTGCATCTGGTTTTTGTAATGCTTGATTGTGTGAGGCGCAATTTTGAAAGGTATATCGGAAATAGATACAAAGAAATTTGGATTGTTTACCAAATTCAATACCTCAAAATGCTCATACGCTCTGTTCATTTCCGAACAGGTTTCAGCCCCGATAAATGCGGACAGAAAGTTGTAGCCGCCTTCAATACCTCTTTCAACCAATGCTTTTGAGTAACCGCAAAGGTAAGAGCTCATATAGTAGGTTGCAATATCCATTGAGCCTGTTCTCGGTGCTCTGAGTCTTACGGAAAAGCAATTGTCAAGATTGAGCAATACCTCCGGAATGTGATAGCAGGTATATGCTACAGCATTTTTACCCTCGCTTATTGCCTGCTGAACTAACTCATTGTTCGCCTCTTGCAGCAGGTTTTCAAAATAAATTAAATGTTTTAAATCCTTCATTACAGTACCCCTATTCTGTTCAGTGCTTCTTTTACACCGTTAACAACATTTGACTCGACAGGGAGATTGAAAATATTTTCGCCCTGAATATCAAACATTGATAAGTTTTTATCATCCGCAATATAGCTTAAAACCTCTATACCATTTGTATTGATATATTCTTTAAGAGATTCGTCAGCCATACGATTGATGATTGCTCCGATTTTGTCATACATAACAAGCTCGTCTGCAACGCTCTTGATTGTGTTGATAACCTGGCAGCCCTTTTTGCTCGGATCGGTAATCAGCAAAAGGTGTGTAACCTTTTCCATAACTCTGCGGTTAATCTGTTCAATACCGGCTTCTCCGTCAATTACTACATAATCAAACTCGTTTGAAAGAATGGCAATAACCTCTTTAAGATAGGAATTGATTTTGCAGTAGCAGCCGGCTGTTTCAGGTCTGCCAACGGCGATAAAGGAATATCCGTCTGTTTCAACAAGTGCATCAAATATGCGGTATTTTGCTTCGCCGAGAAGCTCAATAGCGCCCCTTGTGTCGCCCTCGTCAACAGATGCGATAATCTCTTTTCGGATATCGTCAATCGTCATTTTCACATCAATGCCAAGTGCTGTTGAAAGTCCAACGGCAGGGTCGGCATCAATGGCAAGTATTTTTTTGTCCGGATATTTTTCTACCAGACAGCGTACAATTGTTGCAGAAAGCGAGGTTTTGCCTACGCCGCCTTTTCCTGCAACAGCAATTATTGTTGCTTTATTCATTATTCATCACCGCTTAATATTATAATATTTATTAGACAATAAATCAACAATGTTGATATTTTTCACGATAAAAATTCGGCTGTTTTTCTTATGCAATCTGACCAAAGAGATATGGATATATTATTGAATTAATTTTTAATTATGGTATAATCATATATTGAATATATATAATATTATTGGTTCAGCAGAATCAAATAAAAAAGCAGTTGAATAGGGCAATATTGCTGCCTGTTCAGCTTTTAAATATCTTTCTAAACAGGAGCAAGTGAATGAATATTACAACAGAAACAAAAATCAGCGGTTTTACTGTAAACAGAATCAGAAAAAGTGACGAATTAAACGGAACGCTTTATGAAATGCGCCATGATAAAACAGGTGCAGAGCTTTGCTGGCTGGATAACGGCGAGCAGAACAAGTTGTTTTCAGTCGCTTTTAAAACATTGCCTGAGGACAGCACAGGTGTTTTTCATATTCTTGAGCATTCCGTGCTTTGCGGTTCGGAAAAATATCCTGTAAAAGAGCCGTTTGTTGAGCTGATGAAAAGCTCAATGAATACCTTTTTAAATGCGATGACCTATCCCGATAAAACGGTTTATCCGATTTCAAGCCGTAATGAAAAGGATTTTCTGAATCTTACCTCTGTTTATCTGGATGCTGTCTTTGCGCCGAAGATTCTTGAAAACCCGAATATCTTTTATCAGGAGGGTATTCATATTGAATATGATGAGAAGAATCCTGTTTATAAGGGCGTTGTATTCAATGAAATGAAGGGCGCAATGTCCGGCGTTGATGACAGGATAGAGCAGGGAATAGACAGTCTTCTTTTTCCTGATACTTGCTATCGCTTTAATTCGGGTGGCGATCCTGCTGTTATTCCTGATTTAACCTATGCGCAGTTTGTTGAAACTTATAAAAGGTTTTATCATCCGTCAAATGCCCGCTTTTTCCTTGATGGTTCTGTTCCTCTTGAAAAAACGCTTGAAATGATTAATGCTTATCTTGAAAAATATGAAAAAAGCGATAATCTTCCTGTCCTTTCCATACAGAAGCCTGCCAGAAATGAGGGCTCTGCTTATTATGAAATTGATAATGAGAATGGCGAGAAAAAAGCAGTTTTATCTTTTGGTAAAATCATCGGAACATTTGAAGAAAAAGAAAAGGTTTTTGCTGCAAAGGTTTTGTGTGATGTTCTTGCAGATTCAAATGAATCCCCGTTAAAGCGTGCTGTTTTATCATCAGGCATTGCCGAGGATTTGGAAATGTTTGTTGTCGATTGTGTTGCCCAGCCGTATCTTTTGGTTATTGTAAGGAATATGAAGGATTCCGATAGTTCTAAGATTTGTGATATTATCAAAGAAACAGTCAGTCGACTTGTAAATGATGGGCTTGATAAAAAATCAGTTTTAGCATCAATCAATCGTTTTGTGTTCCATGCAAAGCAGGTTTCGGAGCCGCAGGGCTTATAC
>JAIDLO010000078.1 GCA_029050995.1 Eubacterium sp.
CGGGAAGCTGCCCGGGAAAATAGGTCGATGCCGACATCTTCAAAACCTCTAACTTCTGTTAGAGGTTTTTTCTTTGTCCTTTACTTTATTTCTTGATTGTGCTATATTTTTTATAATCTGTTTATTACAAAGGAGTGTAGGATTTGATTAAGTTTATAAATAATTCCAATTCTGACATATTGATTGATTTTTATGGATTGCATGATCATATAACGATTAAGCCAAATAAGAATTTTATTCTGAATATAGATAATGATAATTTTTGTTTTAAAGTATCCGAGTGTGCTGAAAAGTCATCCATTTTTATGAAAGTATTGGGCATCATTCTTATGTTATTGCTTTCGATTTTTTTGACTATATTGGAGTGTATTGAATCAGAATCAATTCAGAAAAATTTAAAGTTTTCTACCAAATATGAATTAAATGATTTAGATGCAGATCAAGAGCATGAGATTGTTATAAAGAATTCAACGAAAAGGCTTGTTGCATTTTCTGCTTCATTAAACGGAAGAGCTTTGAACGGAACAATAGATATTACTGAAGAGGATTTAAAAAATCAGGTAAAAGAATATTATCAAATGGAAATTTTGAAATTTTCTTTTCTGATGTTAGCATTATTTGCTTTAGTAATTCTTATTCTTTGCTCTGAAAATTCCGGAAAAATATTTTTCGGTGCTTTGCTTTTTCTTATTGCGTGTATTCCATTGTTTATAATTATTAGAAATCAAAAGAAAAACAAAGCCCTTATTGAAGATATTCGCAAGAAGTATTGTAATACAGAAACTATACATCTGAATTAAGGCAACTGACAGTTGCTTGATAGCCTGCAAATTCTATAGTATACTGATTTAGAGGTGATAATATGGAAACAAAAGATATTATTTTTGAACTGCGCAAGCAGAATAATTTAACGCAAAGCCAGCTTGCCGAAAAAGCATTTGTTACAAGACAGGCAGTTACAAAATGGGAATCAGGCGAATCCATTCCAAATACAGAAACATTAAAAATACTTTCAAAATTGTTCAGTGTTTCAATTAATACGCTTTTAGGTTCACCAAGAAAATTGATTTGCCAATGCTGTGGTATTCCGCTTGATGACAGCTCAATCAGTAAAGAGCCTGACGGAACATTCAACGAGGAATATTGCAAATGGTGTTATACAAATGGAGATTTTGCTTATAAGGATATGAATGTGCTGATAGATTTCCTTACTGAGCATATGTCTAATGATCAATTTCCTAAGGAACAGGCAAAAGCTTATTTTGAAGAGCAGATCCCAAAACTTAATCATTGGAAAGAAAACAAATAAAGAAAATGCAGTCGAGTAATCGGCTGCATTTTTGTTATTCACAAGGATATTTTAAATTCATTTGTTTTCGGCATTCATCCATAATTTTCATACAATCCATTGTTGCAGAAAATGGGATGTATTCGGACTGCGTTTTTCCTGCCGTAATTTCTTCGGCAGCTCTTGTAAATTCAGTTAAATAATCTGTTTTGCCGTTGAATACTTCTTTTCCGTTTTTGTTTTTGAGCGTTGCTTTTGACGCCATATGAAAAAGGGGCAGGGTAATTTTACCCTTTGTGCCTTTGATTGTGCAGTCTTCACGGGCAGTTGTAAGAGAAATATTGAATTTGCAAATTGTTTTACCAAATCTAAGTGTAATCCGCTCCGAAATATCAATTCCGTTTTTTACTGTACCCTTGCAGATGATTTCATCGGGGTAGCCGAATAGGTTGTAACAATAGGTAATTGGGTAAATTCCGATATCAAGCAAAGCACCGCCAGCAGTTTCGGGCAGAAGCACACGGGAGTTTTTCGGTTTAAGTACACCGGGGAAAGAATAATTGATTTTAACCTCTTCAACCTCGCCGATTTTACCGCTTTTTATCCATTCTTTAACAGTTAATGCAACATCCGAAAACCAAGTCCACATTGCTTCGCAGAAATAGGTTTCTTTTTTTTGTGCACAGCTTATAAGCTGTGCAACATCCGCTGAATTGATACCAGCAGGCTTTTCGCATAAAACAGACTTGTGATTTTCAAGCGCGGTAATTGAATATTCAAGATGTGATGTATGGGGCGTTGCAATATAAACGGCATCAACGCTGTTGCATAATATTGCTTCTTCGGCACTTTTATATGCAGCCGCACCGTGCTTTTCAGCAAAAGCACACGCTTTTTCATAATTTCTGCTGTAAACAGATACAATCTGATGATTTCCTTTTGTTATATCCTTAGCCGTTTTTTCGGCGATACCGCCGCAGCCGATGTACGCCCATCTGAATTTATCCATTAGAATTCTCCCTTGCTTCATTTATAGCATTGCTCCAATATTCAAAAAGCCTGTCCTCACTCCAGGAAGCGTTTGCAGGACTTGTTGACGGAAGAACAATTGCCTTAATGCCTGTTTCTTTCAATATATACTTATTATATAAAGCCTCCGCTTTTTTGCCGTTTACGAAAACACCCTTGATATTTGCCGTGTTCAGAATTTCGGCAAGGTTATTTGGTGTTACATTTTTTATTGTGCTGTCGGCAGAACCGCTGATTTCGCAGGAATGGATAACATCCCACAAAGCAAAATGATTGTTCAAAATCATATTTGTTTTTTCTTCAATGGTTGTAGGCAGGGCTTCGCCGCAGATTCTTGCCATAACTTTCCAAAATCTGTTTTGCGGATGACCATAAAAAAAGCCGATTTCACGGGATTTAACAGACGGAAAAGAGCCGAGAATCAGAATCTCGGATTGCGTATCATATAAAGGTTTTATCGGATGAATAAGCATAAACAAAATCCTTTTATAAAAACAGCCCTTATAACAAATGTTACAAGGGCTTGAAATTTAAAATGTAACTGTATTTGATGTGTTATCAATCTTTTCTGTTGAGAAAAGGCTCTTCTTTGCATAATGTGTGCAGGTTATTCTGTACTGATAACCCTTGTCAACTGCAAGAGTTTTTGAAAGGTTGTATACACGGCTATCAGTATATAAGCCCGAATATGATTGATAATTGCTCCAAGAGTAACTACTATTTTTTCTTTGCTGGATTGTCACCTTGGTAAAACCACTTTTTACAACTTCAGAGGAACAACTAGTTCTACCAGCAATGATTAAATTGCTCCCACTTTTTGCCGCTGAAATTGCATAGGTAATAATTAATCCAGATGTGTATGTAGATACCATATTATTCGGATTGTTTGCCAATAAGCTTTCAAATTCGTCATCTGATAACTCAATATCGTGCCATTCTGTTTTATTTGTTTCAGCAAAAGCTGTATATGGAATTAAAAAGGAAAACAGCAAAAGACTGATAATTGTTAATCTTAAAACTTTTTTCATAAATAAATTTCCTCACTTTATAGATTCAGCTATTTTTATTGCTGAATTAAAATCAAAATTAGTTAAATAGATATCATAGTAAGTATTATTGTCAACATAAATAATTGAAGAATATTCTTTATTACCAAAAACAAAAATGTCAATTCCATTTTTTGAAAGCTGTTTAGCAGAATCATATTCATTAGTGATTTGTGTTTCACTATTGAACAGATTATCAATACCGTTTTTATATTTTGTAATATCAATATTTATATTATTGTTATCATTTTGCTGTTTAATAGTAATTGAAGTAGTTAAAAATTTGTCATCCTCAGTAATATCCACATCATATTTATAATCTTCTGTTAAAAGATCATTTGGCAAGATGACCTTATCAAAACCGCTGTCTTTTAATTTTGCAATCAAATCTGCACTATCGTCTAACTGCGTATCATTATTGGAATTGGTACCTCTAAGGTTAATTGAAAAATGGTCGGCATAGAATTTAACAATTTTATCTGATGTATCATTATAAATATATTTGGCAGAAACAGTCATTGCACCACCCAAAATAAGAATAGTAATAAGTGCAGCTGCAAAAATTTTTGTCAATTTCAGTTTAATGTGTTTCTTGTTAACAGACTTTGTATTTACTTCATTTTCCTTTTGCGCCTCAATTGCCTGGCAAAGCACCTTTGCACAAAAATCAATCAGCTCTGTATCCATTTCAGAGGGATCTTTATCTATTTCATTATCCATTATCTGCTCAATTTCAGCATAAGTGAATTTCATAGGCTCTGATTTTAAAAGCTGAATTTTATCTTCATTTTTCATGGTTGACCTCCTTACTCATTGATATAGTTGCCAAAAAAGAATAAAAGTAACAAAAATTATTTTAATTCTTTTTCTAATTTACGGCAATCATAATATCGCTTTTGTTTAACAGCTGTTTCGGTTGAGTCAATCTTTTTGGCAATCTTCTTCATGCTGGTTTTATGAAAATAAGATCTATACAAAATTTCCTGACTGTTTTTCTTCATAGTCGGAATTATTTTCGCTATCTTTTGAATCTGTTCGTTTTTCTCAATAGTATCAACGAAATCATCTTGACTCTGCAAATCAACCAAATCAATTTCAATGTCAACTACATATTTATCGTGCTTATATTTCTTTCTGAATTTTTCGCAAACAATATTCTTTGCAGTTTTGTAAAGCCACTTTTCAGGATCGTACGGAAAGCTGCCTTTAACAACTTGATCGCAAAGTGCTAAATAAACATCTCCGACAGTATCATCAACATCTATGCCACTGCCGCACAGCCTTGAGAAACAATAGTTTCTTATTTTATCGTGATATAAGCACCATAATTCTGCGCATTTATTCTGTTGTTCTTCGGTCACAGAATTATACCCCATTTCTATGATTAAAATTGTTTTATATTTATACATTATACAATTATTGGAAAAATTTGTAAATAAAAATAATTAAATGTCGTTAAAAGTTTTTATGATTTATGTATTTTTTCTATTGAAATACGCTTTGATACATCAAAATAGCATTATGGCAACAAAAAAACCTCGTAGCCTAAGCTACGAGGTTTGTGGCTCCCCCAGTTGGACTCGAACCAACGACCCTGCGGTTAACAGCCGCATGCTCTACCGACTGAGCTATAGAGGAATGTCTCTCAAGTGCTTTAATATAATAGCAAATAAAACCTGCAATGTCACTACATTTTTTC
>JAIDLO010000079.1 GCA_029050995.1 Eubacterium sp.
ATTATGGATGAGCCGTCTGCAAACCTTGACCCTGTTGCAGAATACAACCTCAACAAAGCAATGATGGAGGCGGCAGAAAACAAAACGGTTATTTTCATTTCCCACAGACTTTCAACAACAAGAAATGCAGACAGAATTTATGTTATGGAAAACGGCACGATTGTTGAAAGCGGAACACATAACGAGCTTATGAACCAAAACGGCAAATACGCATATATGTTTAATTTACAGGCAGAAAAATATCAGAAAGCATAAAATTGAAAGCTCAAGAAGAAAAGAGTTGATAAAATGAGAAAAAGCAAACAGATGTCTGATGCATTTTTAACAGGCGCAATTTTAGCCGTTGTCGGCGGATTTCTTGATGCATATACATACATCTGCCGTGATGCAGTTTTCGCAAATGCACAAACGGGAAATGTTGTTTTCCTGGGAATTAATCTTGCAGAGGGCAATTTTACAGGTGCAGGGCGTTATATCATTCCGATACTTGCCTTTGTTGCAGGCATACTGATTTCGGAAACCATTAAAGATATTTTCAGAAAAAACAGCTTTCTTCATTGGCGGCAGATTATTCTTGCCTTTGAAATCATCATCCTTATTTTAGTTGCATTTTTACCGTCAAGCCACGGAAATAATCTGATTACAAACTCTCTTATTTCTTTTGTTTGTTCTCTTCAGGTTCAGAGCTTCAGAAAAGTAAACGGAAACACCATTGCAACAACGATGTGCACAGGAAATCTAAGAAGCGGAACAGAGCTTCTTTTCAGCTTTATGAAAACAAAAAACAAAGAAAGCCTGCACCGCTCTATTCAGTATTTCGGAATTATTTTATTCTTCATCATTGGGGCTGCAATCGGGGCTGTTTTAACAAATATTTTCAGCACAAGGGCTGTATTATTTGCTGTTTTTGGATTACTGACAGTTTTCTTTATATTGTTCAGCAGCAAAGGAGCGAAGGCAAATGATGAAATCTAAACAAGACGAGGCAGAGAATCAATTTAAAAAAATGACCGAAACGCCTGTTCATTCTCTTATTGCATCCCTTGCTGTACCAACCGTAATCAGCATGCTGATTACAACCGTTTATAATATAACGGATACCTATTTTGTTTCAAAAATAAACATACCGGCAAGCGGTGCAACGGGAATCGTTTTCAGCCTTATGGCGATTTTGCAGGCATTTGGATTTATGTTTGGTCACGGTTCGGGAAGCTGCATAAGCAGACATCTTGGCGCAAAGGAATTTGAAAAGGCAAAAAGGTATTCTTCAACAGGCTTTTTTCTTGCAGCAGCTTCGGGCATAATCATAATGGCGTTTGGTTTAATCTTTCTTACACCATTTATGAAGCTTCTTGGAAGCACAAGCACCATTCTTCCGTATTCAAAAGCATACGCATTCTACATTCTTATTGCGGCTCCTGCTATGACAACAAGCTGCGTTTTAAACAATATTCTGCGCTATGAGGGATTGGCTTCGCTGGCAATGATGGGCTTAACCTTCGGCGGAATTCTAAATATCATTCTTGACCCGATTTTAATATTCAGCCTTGATCTGGGCATTGCAGGCGCAGGAATTGCAACAGCCATTTCACAATACAGCAGCTTATTCATTCTGCTTTTTATATTCTTAATCGGAAAAACACAGAGCAAAATTTCAATGAAATATGTTTCTTTAAATCCAAGAATTATATGGAAAATTATTTCAACAGGTGCACCAAGCCTTGCAAGGCAAGGGCTAAACAGCATTTCTGTTATGCTATTAAATCAACAGGCTTCCGCTTTCGGCGATGAATGCATTGCCGCAATGAGCATTGTTGCAAAATGCGCAAATCTGCTTTTCAGCGTTTGCGTTGGTATCGGGCAGGGCTTTCAGCCCGTTGCCGCTTTCAATTACGGCGCAAAAAAATATTCCCGTGTTAAATCGGGAATGAATTTTACCTGGATATTCGGCACGGCTGTTATTGCAGTTTTAACAGCAATATGCTTTGCTTTTTCTCCCTTTGTTATTTCGTTATTCAGAAACGATACAGAGGTTATTGAAATCGGAAGCACAGCACTTCGCTTGATTTGCGTTGCATTGCTGTTTCTTCCGACAGTTATGGTAGCGAATATGACATTTCAGAGTGTTGGAAAAAGCGGCAGAGCCTTGTTTCTTGCAGCATCACAAAACGGATTGTTTTTTATTCCTTTTATTTTAATTCTGCCGTCTGCAATCGGCATTATGGGAATAGAGCTTGCACAGCCGATTTCATATGCTGTTTCGGCAATAATATCTGTTCCGTTTATAATATCATTTTCAAAGGAACTAAATAAAGAATAAAAACAAAAGGAGAACCTTTCGGTTCTCCTTTAACTTTACAAAATTATGCCTGCATAGCATTGTCAAGCTCTGCCTGATATTCTTTTTCTTTTTCTGCTCTGAATGCCTTAAGCTTTTCTTCCTGTCCTTTTTCATCGAATTTATAGAAGAACATCGGAATAGCCTGGCAGATAAGGCCGATAGCACCAAGACCTGTAAGCATAAAGAAGATGACATTAAGAACTGTTGTATAGTTTGTACCATCAACAATACTTGCCTGCGTTGTTGAAGTGATAAGCGGAACAGTGTAATCCTGAGAAAGAGATGACATCTTTGTAGCCTCATAACCAACTATTTCAACTATTTTAAGCATTGCAACATTGAAGGCTGCAATTGAAACCTTATTTACAAGACTTCTGAATGAGAATACTGTACCCTCAAGTCTTTCCTTTGATCTCATTTCAATATCATCAACTGTATCAGAGAACATTGCAATAAGAAGAACAAGGCTCATACCAACAGGGAAGTTTGTAAAGAATCTGAGTACAGTATAAAGGATAACGCCGGGAACTGTGTTGTAAGGAACAATCCATACACCAATAATAAATGTAATAATATCAGCAGCTGCACCGATAAAGCTCATCCATATCCAAAGCGTTTTCTTATCCATCTTCTTGAGAAGAGGAGGAATAAGAACCATTGAAAGCATATAGGAAATACCGCTTCCTATTTGAAGAACAGGCGTTAAAAGACCTTCATTTGTTAATGAAATAGCGATACCTGTTTTATCCTGAATCCAGCCGCAAAGCTGATCCATAGGAATAACACCAATGCAGTTCCACTTTGCAAAATACGGAAGGAAGATAGCACCGAGATTTACAACAGCAGTAAAGAAGGCACATATTGTAAGCACTCTCATTTTATTGTCTGAGAATACAATTTTAAGACCTTTGAAATAATTTGTTTTCTTAGGAGGGATATAAACCTTTTCTTTAACTCCGAAATAGGAAATTACAATCGGAATACCTGCCATTACAGCAAAGATAACTGCACTCCAGAAATAACCCTTCTTTTCATTTGCATTACCCGTTCCCCACAAGCCGGCAACTGTAAAGAAAAGAACTGATGGAAGAATGGTTCCGATAGAACCGACTGTGTTTGAAATAGAAACAGCCTTAACTCTTACTTTATCTTCCGGAAAAACAAGCGTGTTAAGACCCTGATAAGGAATATCAAGAGCAGTATAGAATGTATAATAAACAATATATGCAATGATTACATAAATGAAATTACCATTCTGACCGAAGTTTACAGGGAAGAAAAGCATAGCTGTTGCAAGACAGGCAGGAACAACCATCCATAATATGTAAGGTCTGCATTTACCTTTTTTTGTTCTTGTTTTATCAACAATCATACCCATCATAGGATCATTTACAGCATCCCAGATTTTTGTTGCAGATAGCACAATAGCAGCTAATCCAAGACCTAAACCAAGAACATCGGTTAAGTACAAATTCAATGCTGTGTTAATAAGCGTCTGGATTGTTAAAAGTCCGAACGGCAGCAATGAAAATGCTATGATTTCTTTTGTTGTAGAATGTTTCAAATCAATTCTTTTTGTTTTAGGCATTTTCTATTCTCCTTTTAAAAAATGTTATAAGTTATTTTAGCATTTTAATTATTACAATGTCAATAACATATTAACTTACTAACTTTTCATTATGTTTTTAGATTCGGAATTCCTTTCAAAATAGCCAACAAACTCCAGATCTGAATGCATTGAAAATGCTTCTTTATTATTCAGAATAACATGATCAACAAGCGTAACGCCCATATTTTTCAGCATTTCCCTTACATTCAGCGTAAAATTAACATCTTCCGAAGACGGATACGCAATCCCATTCGGATGATTATGCGCAATAATAACACTTGATGCATTAAAACCGATAATCTGTTCCATAAGCTTTCTTGCGTTAATCTCCATTGCATTAACGCTGCCCTCTGAAAGAAAAATGCAGTTAATAATTGTATTGGATGAATCCAGCATCATTACGGCTAATCTTTCATCCTTATTCTCAAACTGATACATTTCTTTAAAATAATCTGCTGCATCATCAAGAGATTTAATTGTTTTTTGCTCTTTACATCTGTTATCTCTCAGCCTTAAAAAAACATCAAATATAAGATTAAGATAAACAGCCGTTTCATTGCCGACACCGGGGATATTCATAAGCTGTTTTTTTGAAGCAGACAATACATTTTCAAGAGAGCCGAAATGCTTTAAAAGAGCTTTTGCAATCGGCTTAACATCCTTTCGGGGAATTACATAAAAGAGCACCATTTCAAGCATCTGATAATCTTCAAAAGAGCTGCTGCCGCGTTCAGCAAAAGCCTTAAGCATTCTTTTTCTATGCCCTATTCTGTCGTCCTGCTGTTTATCCATATAAATCCCCTTTCTGAAATGAATTCATAAAAACAAAGAGCAGATAAAGGCTATTATCCCATATCCGCCCCTAAAATTTTCAATTATAATGCAGCAATAACCTCTACTTCGCAAAGAACGCCTTTTGGCAAATCCTTAACTGCAACACAGCTTCTTGCAGGCTTTGATGTAAAATACTCTCCGTAAACCGCATTGAAAGCTGCAAAATCATTGATATCTGCAAGGAAGCATGTTGTTTTAACAACCTTTTCAAGGCTTGTGCCTGCTGCTTCGCAAACTGCTTTTAAATTTTCGCAAACCTGCGTAGTTTGCTCTTCTATTGTTTTTGCTTCAACCGTATTTGTTGCAGGGTTAATTGCAATCTGACCGCTTGTAAAAAGCATTCCGTTTGCCTTAACTGCCTGGCTGTATGGTCCGATTGCACCCGGTGCATTTGTTGTTGATACATATTCCATAATGATTACTCCTTTTCTGGGCAATAGAGAGGAAGCCGAACCGTGATTTAAATTGCGTAGCACCAAAATGCTTGGAGTAAAGATGAATTTAGGATTTTGAGATGGCAGCCTTGCTGGCGCAAGGCAACAGTGAAAAATTCTAAATTCGCTTTAATACTGCATTTTGGC
>JAIDLO010000008.1 GCA_029050995.1 Eubacterium sp.
AGCCAGAGGATACTATGGAAAGCCTAAAAGCAAAGCAGGCACATCTTCTTGAATATGTTCCAAGTAAAAAAATCAAGATTTCGTATCACGAAACCCCAACATCACTTATCGAGGGCGTTCTTGCAAGGGGAGACAGACGACTTAACAATGTCTTATATGATGCATGGAAGCTTGGCTGTAAATTTGATTCATGGGGCGATAAGTTCAATTTTGATGCATGGATGCAGGCCTTTGAAAAGAATGGCATTGATCCGCATTTTTATACACAGCGCAGAAGACCGTTTGACGAGCTTTTACCCTGGGATCATCTTGATTTCGGTGTTTCAAGAAAATTCCTCGAAAACGAGAACAAGAAGGCTCACGAAAACAAAACAACACCGCATTGCAGAATCAAATGTGCAGGCTGCGGTGCAAATATGCTGAATGGGGGACATTGTGATGCGAGAGGTTAGACTTGTTTTTTCAAAAACAGACAGATGCAAATACATAAGCCATCTTGATATCAATCGTTGTATGTCCCGAGCACTTTCCCGTGCAGAAATTCCGCTTTGGTTTACCGAAGGCTTCAATCCTCATCCGTATATGAGCTTTTCTCTTCCGCTTTCATTAGGTGTTGAAAGCTTATGTGAAAGTGTTGATTTGCGCATTACAGGCGATATTTCAAACGAAGAAATCAAAAACCGAATGAACGAAATGCTGCCAACGGGTATAAGAATTGTTGATGTTTATGATGATTTTCGTGATTGCAGCGAAATCGCTTTTTCAGATTATGTTTACAAATTTGAGTTTAAGGATAACGAAGCAGCGCTGAAAAAGATAAATGATGTTCTTTCTTCAGACGAAATTATGGCTGAAAAGAAAGCAAAAAAAGGCAAACGAAGAATTGTTAAGGAAACCAATTTGAAACCGTTTATTGATAAATATAACATTTCAATAAGAAACGGAGAAATCATTCTTAACATTCGTCTTGCTGCAGGCTCTGAGAAAAATCTGAATACAACGCTTTTGTTTGATACAATCATCAGGCTTATTGATATGGATTTTGAATGGAGAAGCATATCAAGAATTGCTTTACTTGATATAAATTACAAGATTTTTAGATAAAATGCTTGCTTTTTCCAAATCTTTGTGCTATAGTATCTAAGCATTTGTTCCGTTGCTGTCCTTGCAACGCGTTAAATGCTGTGCGTTAAAGCATTTAAGTGGATGGTCCTCTGTCAACTTTTTGTTAAGAACATCTGATAAATTAATAAGGAGGAAATAAGAATGGACGCAATCAAAATTATCGAAGCAGGCAGTGTTCAGAAAGAACTTCCTGAATTCAAAATCGGTGACACTGTAAAAGTAGGTGTTCGTATCCGTGAGGGTAAAAACGAAAGAGTTCAGATGTTTGAAGGTACTGTTATTGCAATCAAAGGCTCAGGCATTTCTAAAACATTTACTGTTCGCCGTGTATCTTATGGCGTTGGCATCGAGCGTGTATTCCCATTCAACTCAGCAAATGTTGAATCAGTACAGGTTGTTCGTCACGGTAAAGTTCGCCGCGCTAAGCTTTATTATCTTAGAGACAGAGTTGGTAAAGCTGCAAAAGTTAAAGAAGACATCTAAGTTTTTAACTTTCAAAACCGCTTCAAATGAAGCGGTTTTCTTTTTTTTATTCTTAATTGTTTTCTTG
>JAIDLO010000080.1 GCA_029050995.1 Eubacterium sp.
TTGCAAGGCGGATACGCTGTGCCTCGCCGCCCGAAAGCGTTGCAGCCTCACGGGAAAGAGAAAGATAATCAAGACCGACTGCATTGAGGAAATTCAACCTTTCCTTGATTTCTCTTATAATCAATCTGCCGATCATCTGCTCTTTTTCGGTTAATTCAAGATTCTCAATAAAATCAAGCTCTTCCGAAATAGACATCTGGCAGAATTCATGAATATTCTTCCCGCCGACTGTTACAGAAAGGCTGATTGGCGAAAGCCTTGCACCCTTACAATCCGGGCATACAGCAGAAACCATAACGGATTCAATATCCGCTCTTGACCATTCGGAGGTTGTTTCATCATATCTGCGTTTCAGATTATTGACAACACCCTCAAAATCATTCACATAAGTGCCGCTGCCATAAGATGTTACGCGTTTCATTTTTATTTTTTTGCCGTTTGTGCCGTGAAGAATAACATCAATTGCTTCTTTCGGAAGCATTTCAACAGGCATATCAAGAGAAAAATTATATTCAGCGGCAAGGGCTTCAAAATACATTCTTGCAATGGAAGAGCCGTCTGCAACATTCCAGCCGCTTGCTTTGATTGCACCCTGATTGATTGAAAGCTTTCTGTTTGGAATAATTAAGTTTTCATCAATTTCCATAAAGGTGCCAAGACCTGAACAGCGCTTGCACGCACCAAACGGATTATTGAACGAGAACATACGGGGGCTCATTTCCTCAATAGACACACCATGCTCAGGGCAGGCATAATCAAGCGAAAACAACTCCTCTTCTCCGTCTATAACATCACAGAGAACAAGACCTTTTGAAAGATGAGTTGCCGTTTCGATACTGTCTGTTAAACGGCTTCTGATACTTTCGGAAACAACAAGACGGTCTACAACAACCTCAATATTATGCTTCTTGTTTTTATCCATTTTGATTTCTTCGGATAAATCGTAGATACTGCCGTCTACTCTTACACGGACAAAGCCGCTTCTTCTTGCATCATCAAGCTCTTTAACATATTCGCCTTTACGACCACGAACGATAGGCGCCATAATCTGAATTTTTGTTTTTTCCGGATAGGAAAGGATACTGTCTACAATCTGATCTATCGTCTGCTGAGTAATCTCTCTGCCGCAAATCGGGCAATGCGGAACACCGATTCTGGCATACAAAAGCCTTAAATAATCGTAGATTTCTGTTACTGTTCCGACGGTTGAACGCGGGTTTTTAGAGGTAGTTTTCTGGTCTATGGAAATAGCAGGGCTCAAGCCCTCAATATAATCAACATCCGGCTTTTCCATTTGACCTAAAAACTGCCTTGCATACGAGGAAAGGCTTTCAACATATCGTCTTTGACCTTCGGCATAAATCGTATCAAAAGCAAGGCTTGATTTTCCCGAGCCTGAAAGACCTGTAAAAACAACAAGGCTATCTCTTGGAATCTCAACATCTATATTCTTTAAATTGTGCTCTCTTGCACCTTTAACAACTAAATTCTTTATCATTTTTCATCACCCGACTTAATCTTACGCAGCTCATATTCTTTAAGTGCTTCTCTTCCCTCTTTCGTTACAGGCTTAATCCATTTCTTTGAAAGATAGAATCTAAGGCACATCATTGTTTTCGGTATATCCTCAAAAACATACATAATTGCAAAAGCAACTACAAAAGGCAATTTCAATACATAAACCGCAATCAAGGTTGCAGGAATAGACATTGCCCAAAGGGAAACCAAATCATATTTAACACCCGTAACAGTATCGCCTGCCGATCTGAATACGGAAACAACCTGAAGATAAGAGAACATTCTCAGTGGAAAAGCACAGGAATAAATAATCATCAGTATTGCCGCCGTATTCAGCGTATTTTCAGCAATATTGCTGCCCATATTGAATATGCTTACAAGCTGATTTCTGAACACGATTATTAAAACAGAGGTCAGAACAGCAAGAACAGGAACAAGATAGGAAAAACGCTTTGCATCTGTTATGCCTCTTTCAATTTTTCCACTGCCGATTGATTTGCCAATCATAACGGAGGAAGCACTGCAAATACCGATAAATATGATAAACGCTATATTTTCAAAGCTTCTTAAAATCGTTATGGCAGAAAAATATTCATAGCCCATATTACCGTAAATAATATTGAAAATGAATGTTCCTGCACCCCACATGCCCTCATTGATAACAACAGGCGTAGCCTTTTTTACATATATCTTGAATTCTTCTTTACTGAATATGAAAAACTTTTTGGGATTCGCAATCAGTATGTTTTTCTGAAAAACTGAAATGATAACTAAAATTGCAACGCCAGACCATGCAGAAATAACCGTTGCAACAGCCGCACCTCTTATACCCATTTTGGCAAAGCCGAACTTACCGAAAATCATTGCATAATCAAGGAAAATATTTAAAACGGTTGTAAAGCCCGAAACATACATAGGCAGCCTTACATTTTCAACACTTCTTAAAATCGTTGCCAGAATATTCGTTAAAGCCACTGCAATAAAGGACAGGCAGACAAGCCTTAAATATTCACTGCCCGCACTGATTACTGCCGAATCGGAATTAAAAATCCTTACAACACCTCTTGTAAAAACAAGGCTTACGGTTGTAAACAAAACAGATACAATCAGCGCAAAAACGATAGATATACCCGATATACAGCGGATTTTTTTGATATCTTTGATTCCCCAGTACTGCGACACAAAAACGGTTGTAGCCGAACAGAAGC
>JAIDLO010000081.1 GCA_029050995.1 Eubacterium sp.
ATAATATGTTATACTGTATCATAGAGATAGTATAAACACAGTTTGGTGCATACGGCAGGCGCACACTGTCACCCCGCAAATCGTAGGGTGCGGCGTCCCCGACGCACCGAAATAAATAAAGGGGTACTCATAATTTGTGATGGAAAACAGAAATAACGAAAATTTATACAAGGTTGAATTCCTGAACTGCACAGTTGATAAGGCGCAGGATTTTAAAATTATAGACTGCGACAGCCATTTTGCTGAATTTGCAGGCATTCACGCATCTAAAATTAAAGAAGGCAAGCTGTTTTTAACGGATATTTTAAAGCCTGTAGACAGGGATTATGTTTTTAAAAAGCTCTGCAAAAAGGGTTCAAAATATGTTTACATAGATTTTGATATATTGAATGCCGAAAAGGAGCCTGTTTTTATCCACTGCTCAGCAAGAAATTACGAAGATTCGTCACTTTGCAGGCTTGTTTTTGCCGATGTTTCAAAAAGCAGAGAAGTTCTGGCGCAGCAGGCAAATGCCGCAAACAGCCTTATTGAGCTTGTTGCAGGGGGCGTATGCTTGTTTAAGGTTACACCGGATATGCATTTTAATGTAATCCATATAAATGAAGCCTGCTCACATCTTTTCGGAACAACGATTGAAAGCTGTCTGAAAAGAGGAGATTACAGGCTTGACGAGCTGATTCATCCTGATGATAAAACGATTGTTTATCAGGCAATCGGCAGAGCAATGGCAATGGGAGAAGAGCTTGATCTTGAATACCGCATTATGAAGCACAGGGATAAATTTATCTGGTGCCACTGCAGTGCCGCCGTTCAGCGGTATGATGAGGACGGAAGCCCTGTTTTTCAGGCTGTTTTCATTGATATAACAAGGAATAAGGAAGCCGAAAGAAGAGCAGACAATGCAAACGAAAAGCTTATAAATCTGCTTGAAAACCTTGCAGGCGCAATCTTTTTCGCAAGCCTTGAAAAACCGTTTGTTACAGATTATATCAGCGGCGATTTTGTTCGCCTGATCGGCTATTCAAGAGATGAATTTGAAAACCGTTTCGGCAATGATTTCGGCAGGCTTATCGATAATTCAGCCGAGCTTGAAAAAGAAATCAAAAAGCAGGTTTCCAAGGGCGGCAAAGCCGAGGTTACATACAGAATCAAGGCAAAGGGCGCAAAAACAGCACTTGTTCAGGATACTCGAAAGCTGGTTACCCAGCAGGACGGCTCTAAAACATTAATCTGTGAATTGCAGGAAATCGGTAATTAATAAAAATAAAATGAAAGACAGAGCATATGCTCTGTCTTTTTTACCTTTATGCCTCCCTTGTTAAAGGGAGGGGGACCGCTTGCGGTGGAGGGATTCTTATCGGGACGATATGGAATCGTCCCCTACATTTATTTTGTTAAAAATCTACATCAATATTTGAACAATCCGTCGTTTTAAGTCTATCCTCAGAATTAAATGCATTGCCTTTAATTTCAATATTTTCCGTTGATTTTATTTCAATGCAAGTACCGTCATATTTCTTAAAGATATTATTAAGAATTTTAATATTGCTGTGAACAGCACCCTCGTCAACCTTGTTTTCGGGAATAATCTTGATTGGCGTTTCGCCGCAGTATTCAAAAACATTGTTCTGAATCACAACATCCTTGCACATTCCGCTTTCAAACCAGCTCTGCGCATCATCGGAAATGGAGATACCGCTCATGGAATTGCTGTTGAAATGATTGTCCGCAATAACCGTTTTCGGTCTGTTTGTAATCAGAATTGCTCTTGTTGCAATTCGGTTTACTGTATTATTCTTAAAATCAAGCTCAGGGCAGGCTGTTATATCCTCAATAACATCGCCTACAACCGCATTTTTCGCAGAATCAAACTTTATTTCAATTTCGTATTCATTGAGAAGCTTTGAAGAAACGACCTTTGCAGTACCCTTTTCAAGCAAGGATTTTGCATTTATAAATGCAATTTCATCATCAACACGAATTGGATTATAGCCATGTGATTGCTTATGCATAAATTTAACGATAATCGTATCGTTTTCAACCTTTACAATCTTGAAATGTACGCCGTGCACATTCAGACAATCATCACACGCACCCTCAAATTTACTGCTTGTAATAGAAACCTTACCACGGCACATACAAACCTGAAGAAAGTCGGCAGCAGAGGACATCAATCTGCCCTTTACAGGCGTAAAATCAAGCCCGTTCAGCGTTATATTTTCGGTATCCTGTGCAACAAAAGCAAGGGAATAATTAAAGCGTTGTGCAACATTGTTTAAGGTTAAATTCTTTGTTTTATCAACAAAAATGCCTGCGTGCTGGCGGCGTCTGCCGAATATGCAATAGCGATCGCCCATTTTAAAACCAAACGGCTTAAGATAGTAAATTCTGATTTTTCTGTCGCCCAAATCCTTGATTTTAAACGCGGTGCTTACAATATTTCTGACTCTTTTAATCGTATTGATATCCTCGGCACGAACTCTTGAAAGATGCCATGCCGTTCTGTATTCCATTAAAAGATTTGTTTTATAGCCTGTTCCGACAAAATAAAATTTGCCCTTTTTGAATTCGTATGTGCTTTTTTCATCAACTTCAAAATCAACAAAGTGACTGCCGATATTAACGACCTTTAACTCGTGCAAATCGGGATTGTCATAATCAATTTCAATGTTGTTTATTTCGATATCTGCACAGCTCTGAATCGCTGCATTTGTAACTTTTCCGCTTATAACAAATCTTGCGCCGTTGCCCTCAAGTTTTAGGTTTTGAACATTTTTTAGATTAAAAAGAACCTTTGTCTTGTGCGGTGTTTCGCTTGATTTATACTCGTTATCTCCGGCAGTATTTGTTATGTAAAGCATTTCCGTATCGCAGTTTTCAGCATCAACAAAATAGCTTCCCGCTTCAAAAACAACAGTCTTTTCGCCCTCTGTTTCTGCAAGTTTTTTAAACAGAGCGGATAATTCCCTGCCGTTTTCCTTGTTCGGTTTAATTCCGTATTCAACCGCATTAATAATCATAATTTTACCCCTTATTTTTATACGGACGAGCAATGCTCGCCCCTACATCAATTCTATAAATGCGTAGGGGATAGCGTCCCCGACATCCCGTTTAATCTTAAATCTCAATGCCCAGCTCTTTGATTTTCTCTCTTAACGCAAGCCAATCCTGAAAAGCTGCTTCCTTATTATTCGGATTTCTCAATATAGCAGCAGGATGATATGTTCCCATAAACAGAGTACCGTTTTTATCAATAAACTGACCATGCTCCTGCGTAACCTTAAAGTTTGGGCTGATCAGCTTCTGCGCAGAAATTCTGCCTACACAAACAATAATCTTCGGCCTTATCACCTTAAACTGTTCTCTGAGCCAATTTATACAGATTTCCTGTTCTTCGGGCTTCGGATCTCTGTTTTTCGGCGGACGGCATTTAACCATATTTGCAATATAAACATTTTTTTCACGACTTAAATCAACAGCCGCAAGGAATTTATCAAGCAGCTGACCGCTTCTGCCGACAAACGGCATACCCTGCAAATCCTCGTTTTCGCCGGGGCCTTCGCCAATCAGCATAATATCTGCATCCTCTTTGCCGTAGCCGAACACAACATTCGTTCTGCCTTCGCAAAGCCCGCATTTTGTACAAGTATTACATTTTTCTTTTAATTCATTCAAAGTCATTTTCATCACCAATTACAAGTATATCAAATTCCATATTGAAAAACAATCGGAAATGTTATAAAATAGTTTAAAACATTAATATAAAAGAGGTACATAAAAATGGAAAACAATGAAGTTTTAGTTGAAATCTCAGCTCGCCATGTTCATCTTTCACAGAAGGATCTTGAAACACTTTTCGGTGCAGGCTATGCGCTTACAAAGAAAAAAGACCTTTCTCAGCCGGGACAGTATGCCTGCGAAGAAAGAGTTCGCGTAATCGGCTCAAAGGGAGAATTCCCTGCAATATCTATTTTAGGCCCTGTAAGAAATGCAACACAGGTTGAGATTTCATTAACAGATGCGCGTTCAATCGGCGTTAATGCGCCTGTAAGAGAAAGCGGAGATATCGCAGGCTCAGGCGCTTGCAAGCTTGTTGGCCCTGCAGGCGAGGTTGAAATCGCAGAGGGCGTTATTGCCGCTAAGCGCCATATCCACGCAACAACAGCAGATGCTGCAAAAATGGGCGTTGAAAACGGCGAAATCGTTTCTGTTGAAATTCCGTCATCAAACGGCAGAAACCTTGTGTTCGGCGATGTTGTTGTAAGAGTTTCGGATTCTTATGCACTTGCTATGCATATTGATACAGATGAATCAAATGCAGCAGGTATGGCTCCAAACACAATCGGCAAGGTTATCAAAAACGCATAAATAATATATACTATTATATATAGCAAAAACAGGGTGGAGTATATCCGCCCCGTTTTTGTATATTGACAAGGTAATTTTCGTAATATATAATATGATAGCAAATTGAAAAGCCCTCATAGTTCAACGGATAGAATAAGCCCCTCCTAAGGGTTAGATGTAGGTTCGATTCCCACTGAGGGTGCCAAAAAGGGATAGACATATATATGTCTATCCCTTTTTGTTATATAATAG
>JAIDLO010000082.1 GCA_029050995.1 Eubacterium sp.
GTATAACTGTTTCGTGTGGAAGACACCGCGTAATTACCGCTGAACATAATATAGCCAATTCTGCCAACAACGACAGAAAACAAAAAAGCCAATGAAACAGAAAAAACAACAATCCTTTTTATCATAAAAAAACACCCCTGTGTATTATTCACAGAGGTGTGCTTTTTAATCTCGCTTTCTTCTTAAAATTGCATCAGAAGAAATATTTTGATCACATTTGAAAGAATAAACATCCGTTGCCTTATTTGCTACATCTGTTTTTTCTTCGTCCTTTTCATTATAAAGATCTTCAACTTTTATTGTATAGGGCTTTTTGAAAGGCTCAACAACTTCAAGCTCATCGCCTTCAAAAAATCTGTTTCTTTGGTCAACAATCAATCTGCCGTCTTTATACTCTCTAAACAGAGCACAAACATCCCAATTTCTGATATATCCGCCTGTATCAAGCACCTGTCCGTTTTCCATTCTGCCGAAATTAAATCCCGTTGTATACTCTCTATGGCTCATTTTTTCCATTTCATCAAGTATCCACTGCGGAACTTTAAAATCTTCAGACGGATTTTTCAAGTATTCATCAATAGCAGCTCGGTATGCATAAGTTACAATCGCTGTATAATATTCGCTCTTTGCTCTTCCCTCAATCTTAAAGGAGTCAACTCCGGCAGCAACAAGCTCCGGAATATGCTCGATCATACACAAATCGCGGGAATTGAAAATATAAGTGCCGTCCTTTTCCTCATTAATCGGAAAATACTGCCCCGGTCTTGTTTCTTCAACAAGATGGTATTTCCACCTGCAAGGCTGTGCACAATCGCCTCTGTTTGCATCTCTGCCTACCATATAATCGGAAAGTATGCAGCGGCCGCTGAAGCTCATACACATTGCGCCATGAACAAAAACCTCAATATCGAGATTAGGATTTGCTTTATCACGGATTGTTTTAATTTCATCAAGAGAAAGCTCACGGGCGGTTACAATACGCTTTGCACCCATTTCATAAAAAGCATTTGCGGACTGATAATTTACAATACCCGCCTGCGTTGAAATATGAATTTCGGTATCGGGCGCATATTTCTTTGCAAGTGAAAGCACACCCATATCCGCAATAATAAGTGCATCAACGCCGATTTCCGAAACATATTTCAGATAATCAGGCAACAGCTCCATTTCGTTATTGCGAGGCAAAGTATTGCAGGTTAAATATATTTTTTTGTTGTTTTTATGAACAAAGTTTACTGCTTCTTTGAGCTGATCTGCATCAAAATTTGATGGATTTGTTCTCATACCGAACATTGTTCCGCCGCAATAAACGGCGTCAGCTCCGAATTTTACAGCAAGCTTTAATCTTTCCATATCACCGGATGGTGACAATAGTTCTATATCTCTCATATCAATAACTCAAATAAGGCGCATATGTCTGAATCTTAGATCTGAATTCAGAATATGTTTCAGCCGTATAAAGCTTTCTGTTTTTATCATGGAAGAAATAATAATCATTTGAATCAGCAGGATAAAGCGCTGCTTCAATTGCATCAAGACCCGGATTACAGATTGGACCCTCCGGAAGTCCGACAACTGTTGAATCTGAATTTGTACTGTAATATTTCAGATAGTAATCCTGCGTATGTGCAGATGTTGATGAAGATAAGTCTTTCTTAAGCTTGTTTTTAATATAATCAGAAGTAGACTGGCAGCCTAAAGACGGATAGTTTACAGGGTCTTTAAGTCTGTTTTCAATAACAGCCGCAATTTCCTTCATTTGCTCTTTATTTGCAGCCTCAGCCTGAATAATAGAAGCAATCGTTATGATTTCATTCATTGAAAATCCAAGCTTTTTAGCCTGTTTTCTATGCTTCTCTGTTATACGATCCTCTGTTGTTTTAATCAAGGTTTCAATTGCACTTGAAGCACTCTGACCAACATAGAAATAATAGGTTTCAGGGAAAAGATAGCCCTCCAGCCTATAAGGTACACTTTCCTTTGATTTCAAATCGGAAACAAGTGAATAGGTAAACTCCGTTGAATCAATTACAGATAAAAGCGCTGATTTATCGCAAACCTCATTATCAACAAGCTTATTGATAATCTCTGTTGTTGTTAAGCCTTCAGGAAAAGTAATTTTAACAGTTTCGGAGGTATCGGCTGTGCCTTTCATAACAACAAGCATATTTTCAAGGCCCATTTTTCCGTTCAGATAATAAACACCTGCTTCGTATGGAGCTTTAACGCTTGCCTCGCGTATCAGCATTGTTTCAAGATTAACAAAGAGCTTGCAGAAATTTTTACACTTGATAAGTCCATTATCTGCAAGAAGATCAATAGCTTCAGACGGTTCATCAATCTGTTTGCTGAAGTTTACGGTAACAGTAGCCTTTGTTTTTGTTATGCCGAACAAATCATTCAGGCAGAAAATTGCATAAACAGAAATACACATTGAAACTGCAATTACAATAACAAAAAACAAATAAGTAGAAAGTATAGGATTTCCTTTTTTATTCTTTTTGCTTTTTGCAGAATCAGGGTTTGATGCTTTCTTGCCCTCCCTTATCTTCTTCGCAAAATCTTCGTTGGAGAAATATATATCCTTATTTCCTGTATCAGCATCAACAGGATTTAAGCCGGATTCATATATATCAGCCATATTATTTTACCTCCCTACAAAGGATAATTTTATCTTCGGTTGCAATAAACTGAACTGCCATATCGTGTTCATCAGCAGGCAGCTTATCGCTTAGAAAACTATTATAACACAAACCAATGGAATTAAATGTAAACTTTTTTAAAAATCTATCATAATAGCCTTTTCCGTAGCCCAGCCGAAAGCCGTTTTTATCAAACGAAAAGGCAGGAACAATGCATAAAGAACTACGGAAATCAGAAACCTTTTCACAATTCAAAATATCAGGCTCCATAATATCATAAGAGCCGATTTTTAAATCATCAAGTGAACGGATATAGTAAAACTCCATATTTCCCTTATCATCAGTACAATACGGAAGAGCGACTCTTTTCTCTTGTTTCAGCGCAATTTCAATAATAGGTAAAGTGTTTATTTCATCTTCCAAAGGATAATAGCATAAAACTTGATTTGAATTTTTGAACAAATCACTTTCTATAACTTGATTACAGATTGAAAAATCTTTTATATTTTTATCCGAAATCTCCTTACGCAGCTTTCGGAAATCTTTTCTGAGCTCACTTTTTACATGCACTGAATTGTGCTCCTTACTGTTTCAGCAGCTTCCTCGCCAACAAGTTCACGAACGATTTCGAGTCCGAATTCTATGCAAACACCTGCACCTCTTGCTGTAATAAAATCTCCGTCTGCCACTACATATTTATCGGAAATAACAGTTCCCTCAAGGGCTTCCTCAAAACCTGGATAGCATGTTGCACTTATACCCTTAAGCAAACCTTTATGACCGAGAAGTGACGGACCGGCACAGATTGCACATATAAGTATTCCGTTCTGAACAGCCTCATCAATAACAGACTGAACAAGTGATGATTTTTCAAGATTTATTACACCTTGTGAGCCGCCTGGAATTATAACAGCCTCAACATCCTTAAATTCAAATTCATTTGAAACAATATCAGCCGTTACCGGAATACCGCAGGAGGAGATTATAACCTTTTTATCAACACCTACAGTGGTAACGCCTACATTTGCACGGCGGAGCATATCTATCGGCGCCATTGCCTCAATAATCTCAAATCCGTCTGCAAGAAAAACATAAACCATAATTTTATCCCCCTTTTATCAATTTAACCCTGTACTGCCGACAGGAAACGCTTTGTTTGAATAAACCATTCCGTCAGGATAAGTATAATCACTTCCGGAATACAAATATTCAATGATTTCTTTATTTTCATCAAAAACAATTTTGTTTTCATATTCCAGATCTGAATGAAGCTTTGTTTCAAATCCGAATTTCGCATAAAACGCAAACAATGAATCATGCGCCGGAATAAGCCACAAAAAATCGTTCATATGCTTTTTAGCTTCGTTTATCAAACTTGAAGAATAGCCCTTATTTCTGAATTTTTCATTTGTGCAAACGGCGTAAACATATTTGCCGTTTAAATCAGCATAAGAGCAATCCACAAGAAAAAGCATTGAAACAAGCTTATCTTCTTCATAACAGCCAAGGCATTCTGCATTTTTGCTTTCGTTTAAGAAAAACAAAACATCTTCCTTGCTGTCTTCTTTAAAAACACTTCGCCAAAGCGAAATGATTTGTTCTGTATCATTCGTAAATTTAATCATTATTTACCTATATATTTTGCACTTTCTTTTTTCAGCCAAAGGGCAGGACGATAAGACTGTTTTGCCTTTCTTAATCCCTCAAGCCCTAAATCCTCTTCTCTGTTTATAAACGCATAGCCGTCTTCAAGAAGCCTTTTTGCAAATTCCTGATTGATAATTGCATATGCACCCTGAACATCGGCAGGGGCTTTTTCAAAATGAGAAACAAAGCAGTTATTCGTGCCTTTTTCGCCGTATGTATAGGCAATTGCTTTTGAATTCACTTTGATAATTCCGCCTTTAAAGCCAAGTTTTTTATAGTTTTCAAAGCCTGTTAAAACAGATTCAAATTCAAGAGAATAATCGGAATCATTATCATCCTTATCATAAATCCAATTTGTATGGAGCTCTATGCAGTCAGAAATATTTTCTTCGTTTATTTCCTCATAGCTCCAATCCGGATTGTTTTTCTTGAAATTTGTTATATGATTTCTTTTTCCGTGATATTTCTTTCCGCGAAGCTCGGCAAGGTCAATTGCATTGTAGATATAATCGTTGTTGCCCTCATCATAGGAATACTCAAATTCGCCCTCAAAGTATGCATTAAGCATTTCCTTATAGCTTTCGGTTACTCCGTAAATAACAGGAGTAATACCAAGCTCTTTGGCATCCTTTATAATCTGCAAAACTGCATCTTTAAAATCGCCCTTACCAATAGGAAGAGAATAAGAATACTTTTCTTTACCCCAACGGCAGATAAAGAAATCCTTATATCTTGCAACCTTCGTGCTGTACGCAGTATGCCAGATGTAAATACTGCCAAAGGTATATTCGCAGTTCATACTGTGTGCATAAGAAAAGCATTCATCAATCCATTCTTTATCACAGATTTCAGGTATTTTAAATTCTAGCATAATTCCTCTTTAATAATTTCAATAATATGATTATGTATTTCTTCAATAGGAAGCGGGCTTTCGCCGTCTGAACACGGAATAACCTTCCAGCCCTGCTTATTTGCAGTATAGAGCGCTGATTTACGGCATTTTTTAAGAAATTCAACATTGACCTCGTGAACATCTTTTTTGCCCTCATCGCCGTTGTAGCGGGCAGACATAAGCTTTTGAGAAATCTCAACAGGCATATCAAGATAAATTACTGCATCCGGCTTTGGAATACCGATTTTGTTATACTCAAAATCAGCGCTCCATTCAAGATACTTGTCCCACTCAGCTTCATCAATTTTTTCCATTTGATAAATCGAATTTGATGTTGCATATCTGTCTGCAAGAATAACAGTTTCGTTTTCATAATCCTTGCCCCAATCTAATTTATATGAGGCAAATCGGTCAACTGCATAAAAAGCACCTGCAGCATAAGCATTTACATCATCAGCTGATTTTCCGAATTCTCCGCCAAGATACATTTTAACAAGTGTGCTTGACGGGCTGTCATAATCAGGCAGCTTTATTTTTTTATAATGGATTGCATTTTCAGAAAAATAATCCTCAAGCAGTTTAACCTGCGTTGATTTTCCGCTTCCGTCCAATCCTTCAATGATAATTAACTTTTTCATTTGCTTTTTCTCGTAACTTTCTTTTTGTTTCCTTTTTCGTCAACAATATATGTGTTTTCAAGCTGACCTACAAGGCTTTCCTTGAAACTATCAATATAGATACGGCGAAGCTTTGCCTGTTCTTCCTTT
>JAIDLO010000083.1 GCA_029050995.1 Eubacterium sp.
ATTTATTTTTTTACTATAGTCAAGAAAATGTAAAAAATAGTAGTGAGGTATTGACTTTTTAGTTCTTTCGTTATACAATAAAACAAATGTTCGATTAACGATAAACAAGGGGATTGAAATGGAAAGAACCATTCTTCATATAGACTGTAATAAGTTTTATGCTTCCGTTGAATGTCTGCATCGTCCGGAAATAAGAAACAAGCCGGTTGTTGTTGGCGGTAGTGAAAAATCGCGTCACGGAATCGTTTTAACCAAAAATGAAATAGCTGCAAAATATGGCATAAAAACGGCAGAGCCTTTGTGGCAGGCAAGAAATAAATGCTCGGATTTAGTTGTTGTTCCGCCGAATTTTCCGCTTTATGTTCGCTTTTCAAATATGGCAAAAAATATTTATAAGGATTATTCGGATTATATTGAGCCGTTCGGGCTTGATGAAAACTGGGTTGATGTTACCGGAGATCAACGAACAGGGTATGCAATCGCAGAGGAAATCAGAGAACGGGTTAAAGAGGAGCTTGGCATAACTGTCAGTATCGGTGTTTCGTGGAATAAAATCTTTGCAAAGTTCGGTTCTGATTATAAAAAGCCCGATGCCGTAACTGTGATAGATAGAGAGAATTATAAGGATATCGTTTGGAAAAGTCCGTGCAGTGATTTGCTTTTTGTTGGTCCCGCAACAACAAAAAAACTGAATTCCTATGGTATTTATACGGTCGGCGACCTTGCCGCCGCAGATAAAGGCTTTCTGAAATCTGTTTTTGGAAAGAATGGCGAAATACTTTACAGCTTTTCTAATGGCTTGGATACAACGCCTGTTCGTCATATTGATGATGTTCAGGCGGTTAAAAGTGTTGGAAATTCAACCACAACGCCCCGTGATATGGTAAATAACAGTGATGTTAAAACTGTGTTTACAGTGCTTGGAGAAAGTGTTGCACGCCGTATGAGAGAAATAGGTGTAAAGGGGAAAACCATTACAATAATATTGCGCGATAAAAACCTTTACCACTTTACAAGGCAGGGTCAATTACAGGCGCATTCCGATGTTTCGTCCGAAATTATCCATATGGCAATGAAGCTTTTTCTTGAAAACTATGATTGGAAAAATCCTTTGCGCAGTATCGGCATTGCCGTGTCTGATTTTGATGTTGATGAGGCAGTTCAGTTTGATTTTTCCAAGTCGGTTGAAAAAAGAGAAAAGCTTGAAAGGCTTGAAAAAGCGGTTGATGATGTTCGGCGAAGATTCGGAAGCTATTCCATTCAAAGAGCCTCGCTTCTTGCAGATACAGGTTTAAGCCGCTTTGATCCGCATGATGATCATACGATTCATCCGATAGGATATTTCAAAGAATTTAAAGGCAATAAAGAGTAATCCGAACCTGCCAAAATGCAGTATTAAAGCGAATTTGAAATTTTTCACTGTTGCCT
>JAIDLO010000084.1 GCA_029050995.1 Eubacterium sp.
TATCAATTCTTTCGGGATTTTCTTTTGAAGCCCATTCCTTTAATTTATCGCAAGGAAACTGAGCACATTTTCCGCAATGTGCCTGCTGCTTTCCGGAATTACACTGATACAATTCACAATCGCCCCAGAATACTTTTCCTTGAATTTCCTTGCAGCCTTTACAATTCATTTCTTCTTTAAATCTACAAGTATCGCAATCAATACCGCAAGCACTGTAATTCGCCATAAACTTTCCCCTCTTTACTCTTCTATACCATTCTGAATTTTAGCGGCGGTAAGGGTATTTTGCATAAGCATTGAGATTGTCATTGGACCGACACCGCCGGGAACAGGCGTGATATAGGAGCATTTATCCTTAACACTTTCAAAATCAACATCTCCGCAGAGCTTGCCGTTTTCATCCCTATTCATACCGACATCAATAACAACTGCACTCTCTTTAACCATATCTGCAGTAACAAATTTAGCCTTACCGATAGCGGCAACAAGAATATCTGCGCCTGCTGTTATTTCAGATAAATTCTGTGTTCTTGAATGTGTTATTTCAACTGTTGCATTTTCGTGAAGAAGAAGCATTGCCATAGGCTTACCAACAATATTGCTTCTGCCGATTACAACTGCCTTTTTACCGCATACATCAACACCTGTTGAATGGATAAGCTCCATAACACCTGCAGGTGTACAAGGCAGGAAATTATAATCGCCAATCATAATTGCACCAACATTTACAGGATGAAACGCATCAACATCCTTAATCGGATTAATCAAATTGATAACCTCTTTATCATCAAGATGCTTTGGCAGAGGAAGCTGGCAGAGAATGCCATTTATATCCTCACGCGCATTCAACTTCTGCACAAGGGCATTAAGCTCCTCCTGTGTTGTGTTTTCGGGAAGCGCAAATTTTTCGCTGTAAAAGCCAACCTCTTCGCAAGCCTTTTCCTTATTTCTTACATAAACCTGGGAAGCAGGATCTTCGCCTACAATGATAACAGCAAGACCGGGGGTAACACCCTTTTTCTTTAATTCTTCTGTTTCAGCGGCAACTCTTTCACGAACTGCCTTTGATACTGCTTTTCCATCTATAATATTCATTTATTTTTCCTCCACTTTAAAAAAGTCTGTTTTTGATGATGTGCCTTTACCGTTTGAATACTTATAGGAAACACCGACAGGCGCACTCGGAAGCTCAAACGGAATCGGCGGCGGATTGATAAGATATTTTCTTGAAAGCGTACCTTTCTTCAACTTTACAAGCATTACGGCAAGCCATATTGTAAATGCAACAACGATTACTGCTGACAAAAGCTGGCTTACACGAATTGTTGTATTCGGAACATAAAGGCTGTCCGTTCTCATACCCTCAACAACCATACGCTCCAATCCATAGAAAATACCGTAAAGCAGGAAAATCTCGCCCTTGAATTTTCTGCATTTCGTTACAACAATATGCAGCAGAACGAATACTGCAAGGCACCATAGGCTTTCATAAAGAAAGGTTGGATGAACAGCTTTGTTCGGATCAACTGTTATTCCTTTTTCAAGCAGGGCTGCCTGATCCTGCACAAGCGTATCTCTTATCTTGAATGACCACATACGGAAAAGCGCGGTATCGGTATTTGTTCCGAATGCTTCCTGATTGAAGAAATTGCCCCATCTGCCTATGCCCTGACCAATCAAAAGGCCAAGCGCACCTAAATCCAGCAGATTCTGAAAATTAATTTTTCCAACCTTACAGCCGATTTTAGCACCAATCAGCGCACCGATTATACCGCCATATATGGCAATACCGCCATTCCATATTGCGATAATTTCACTTGGATGCACACTGTAATAATCCCACTGGAAGATAACATAATATATACGAGCACAGATAATTCCGAATACTGTGCCCCACAGCAGAACATCAACCATTCCGTCAAGGCTCATTTTCCATTTATAAGCCATTCTGCCGCCATACAGCACCGCAAGTGCAAATCCGAAAGCAATGATAACACCGTACCAATGCACCTCATAGCTTCCGATTGAAAAGGCAACAGACGGCAAATCAAAATCTATGCCGAGTCCTTCAAAATAAACTCTTGTAAAATCACTCATATAAAATTCCTCTATTTGTATTTTTCTATATCATATCATATCATAACAATTATTTCCATATTAAATTGAATTTATTAAAAAAGCTGCCTCCCGCATTTTGCAGAAATCTTCTGAAAGATTTAAAGCAGCAAATAAAGCAATGCGAGAAGCAGTTTATGGTCTGCCCCCTCCTGCGACAAAAGCATAAGCAGAATAAGTACAATGAAATAGGAGCTGTCCTTTTCTTCTTTTTCACTAGGCTTATCTTCTTTCGGCGTTTCTTCCGTTTCGGGCGGCGGAGCAGAAATATTCTTTTTTTCCGAATGTACACTGTTTTGATTACTTCTGTTTTCCCGATCATGCGGAACATAGCTTTCTGCTCTGCTCTGCATTTCGCGAACGCGTCTTTTAGCTTCCTCAATATCCATATTTGAAAAAGCCGCCATTTAAAACAAATCCTTTAAAAGCGGCAGAATTTCAAACATCTTTAAAATTCTGATTGCCGTATCTGCTTTATTTCTGTTTTCGGGAGATAGATGCGGTTTTAGAGCCATTATCAAATCAGTGTTTTTATTAGAGGTTTTATTCATTCTGTCAAACATGCTTTTAGCCTTCATAATCATACTGAAATCATCCCCGCTGAAGCCCAGCGTGGAAAGGGCATTTTGAGAAGTATCCTCTTGGGCAGGCTGATTATTCGCTGTGCCTGAAGATTCCTCGCCTAAAATGGAAGAGGCAACGCCCTTTAGCATATTGATATCATCAGAGGAAAGGCTTGCAATAATATCATTTAAATTATCCATATCTTATCCGTTTAATAAATTTTTAAGAAGCTCCTTTGCTTCGGGTGTTGAAAGCAGCTTTTCAGCCGCACCTTTGTCACTTAAAACAGATTTCAGCTTTTGCGAAGCCTCGCCCGAAAGGTTTTTACCAATAAAATCATCAAGCTTCCCGCTTTCTGCTGCTGATTTCATTTTGTTTACATCAACACCTGTTTTCTTAGAAGCGTTTTTCATAATTTTTTTCATCTGTTCATCACTTAAATTCATTTTTCTGTTGTTTTCCCCTTTCACATTTAATATAATTAAAATATCTAAGTTATAATATGATTTACAAGGGGATTTTATTATTGAGATTA